>CAZSQF010000234.1:0-5027 GCA_964608935.1 uncultured Actinomycetota bacterium
CGGCCACCGCGACCGCGCTCACACCTGGGACGGAGCCGACCCCGTCATCTCGACACCCTGCCACGACCAGCGTCCGACGAGCGCACATGCGAGGCCTACCACGCGCACGGCCATGCTTGCACGGAGCCGGTCGGACGAACTCGGCCACGCCCGGCCACATCCGGCGGCAGCCGCGGCGGCACCGGGCGGCGGCGGCACGGTGGAGGGTCCCACCGACACCGGCGGCTGTCTCACCCCCACGGCTGCCCACCTCATCGGCCAGCGCTCCGTCGAGCAGCGCAAAGTCGTCGTGCTCACATGCGCTTTCGGCGGCAGCGCGTGCCGCTTGACAGTGGCCGAGGCCGTTGTAGAGCACCGCTTTGGCATACTCGTCGACTGCGATGGCTCGACCCTGGGAGGCGCCAACGCCGGCGACCGTGCCGTCGATGGGCGGGCGGGGTGTCGTGATTCCGCCAGACCCCCCTGCCCATGACAGGCCCCGTCGTTCCCGGCGAACCCGAACCGGGCACGTCGCCGGCTTCCGAGTTCGCCGCCCCGAGGCCGTCGAGAACCGCCGGTGCCGCAGCGAGGGGAGCGTCAAGGCCCTCGATCACTCCCCGGTGGATGCCCTGGGCCTACGCACCGGGGACGGGCCCGGAGCAGGACCAGTGGCTCCGTGACGGGCGGCGACGACTCCTTACTGCCGCCGCCCCGGGAACGGGGACCGGGGACCGGGGAGTACGATGGGCGCGACGCGCGTGCTGGAGGGGGACCTTCGGCACAGCAGCAACCATGGAGGTCAACATGGGCGCGCATGAAGCGGAACCCGACGCGGCAGTTGCATGCGCCGAATGCGTCGCTCACCTCGCTGAGGTCGAGTTTGAGCTTCTTCCGGAGACCGACGCAGAGGTCGTGACCGAACATCTCAGCCAATGCGCCGACTGCCGGCTCTTCAACGAGCAACTCGACACGACACGTGAGATTCTCGCCGGCACGCCGGCGCTCGGCCAGATCCCCGACTTGACGGACGTCCTCGAGGAAGCGCGGTCCGAAGTTGCCGAGGGCAGGAACGAGTTGTCACTCGAACGGCTCCACCGGGTTGCAGCTGCCCTCGATGTCGATGATGCCGACGAGCTCGTGCAGCGGACCCTCCTCGATGCCGTCAGTGAGGGAGCGAGCCTCGATTCCCCGGGGCTGATCGGCAGGCTGATCCGTGTAGCAGCGGACGAACGGGGAGGACCCGTCACAGAGAGTCTCAACGAGGCTGACCAAGACGCCCCCGCATACGACCCGGACAGTGAGACCGCCGAGCTGTTCTACCCGGAGTTCTACGACGAAGGCCCCGATGCGGGGAGATTCGTCGACTCGCCGAACGACTGGGGAAACCGGATTCGCTTGGCGCCTGAGGACGAGATCGCAACCATCGAGCTCTACGGGGTCACCGACTCAGCAATCGACGAACTCACAGACGTCGGGATGCGGTTGATAACCCTCGTGGATGTCGAGGGTGTCCCCCTGGAGGATGCGGCGAGGGCGCTTCGAGTCAGCAAGGAGCACGCCGCACAGGAACTGAACAGCGGTCGGATCCATGTCCGCGGGGCCATCGACAACTACCTGCACCCTTCCCCAGCATGAGCATGTAGGTCGGAAGTGATGGTCCGACCGACGCCACAAATGGCCCGGCGACGACAGTGGAGCGTCGCTGCTGCTCTTGGCCTTCGATCCAAGCACCGTGACCGCTTCACATCACGGACCGGGCGTCACCCCAAGGTGTGGCCTCCACGCTCTAGTCCAGTACTTGAGGTCGGCCCCGACGTTCGTCGCGGCATGTGAACGCTGTGCCGCTGATCATGACGCATGGCTGGCCCGGCTCGGTCCTCGAGATGCTCGAGATCGTTGGCCCGCTGACCGACCCGACCGCCTACGGCGGGAGCCTCGACGACGCGTTCCACCTGGTCCTGCCGTCCTTGCCTGGCTACGGCTTCTCGGGCGAGCCGACCGAGCTCGGCTGGGACTCCGGCCGCATCGCCCGCGCGTGGACGGAGCTGATGGATCGCCTCGGCTACACGCGCTATGTCGCCCAGGGCGGTGACGTGGGCGCACTCGTCACCGATGTGATGGGTCGCCAGGCGCCGGACGGGTTGGTCGGCATCCACCCCAGCCTGCTCGCGGCGGCGCCGTTCATCGTCGACCTGCTGCCGAAGGAGTCCGACCAGGAACGCGCCGCGCACGAGGCACTCGCGACGTTCACGACCGACGGTTTCGGCTACTTCCAGGAGCAGGCCACGCGGCCGCAGACGATCGGCTACTCGCTACTGGATTCACCCATCGGGCTGGCTGCCTGGATGCTCGACCACGACACGGACAGCTACGACAAGATGTCCCGTGCGTTCGTCGACGGCGAGCCCGTGGGCAACCTCACCCGGGACAACATCCTCGACAACATCTCGCTGTACTGGCTGACGAGCATCGGCGCCTCGGCCGCCCGCTGGTACTGGGAGACCGGACGAGCTCAGGCGCGCACAGGTGGCGCGGCTCCCCCACCGGTCTCGGTTCCCGTCGCCTTCACGACGTTCCCGGGCGAGATCTTCCCGGCCCCGCGCAGCTGGGTCGAGACGGTCTACCCCGGCCTCGCCTACTACAACGAGGTCGACAGGGGCGGCCACTTCGCCGCATGGGAGGAGCCAGAGCTCTTCTCCACGGAGGTGCGAGCTGCATTCCGCTCGATCCGCAATTGACGCACCCTCTCCTGCGGAGGGATGCCGTGATAGCTGTCACGGCATCCCTCCTGGCCTTCAACATCCCCAGCTTCGGCAACATCCGCATGGGGGCGGACCCGTTGGACCCCGCCACCCATGTGATGGGGGCTCTCGAGGAAGCCGTCGCCGGTGCAGCGATCATCCGCCGTCACGCCCGGCTGGCGCCACCGGGCGGGCCAGCGCTGACGACGGGGCCCGATGTTTTCGGTGCGGCTGACCGGGGGGATCCAACCGTCGTTCAGGTTCTGGAGGGCGTCGCCCTCGACCTCGCTCTCGGGATTGCCGCGGTGGCGGCAGTGCTCGATCCGGAGCTCGTCGTCCTGGGCGTCGGGATCGGCGGGCAGCCCCTGCTGGCTGAGCGTGTGTGTGCGGCGCTCCCGAGGGTCACGCCCCTGAGCCCACAGGTCGCCATCAGCGGCCTCGGACACCGGGCGTCTCTGGTCGGGGCCGTGGCCGTGGGTCTGCGGGCCACGCAGGAGTCGCTGTTCGACGTCCATGAGCAGCCTGACCCATGGACGTTGCCAAGCATTGCGGAGAGGACGGCACCATGAGCCTGGACGACGCCCTTCACGAAAGCATCCTGAACGCCGTCGACGAAGACGCGTCGGTCGCCACCTTGCCGTGTCGCGTCTGAACGGCCCGCCTTGGGGGGTCGCGTCGTCGAGTGGATCTCACTGGCCGACGCCGGGATCACGTGGAGAGGTCAGGCAGGGCAGAGGCTGCGGCTGCATCGGCGAACAGGGTGCTGGACCTTTGCGGAAGCCGCCCCGCCGGGATGCTTCGGTCGCCCATGACGAGACGCCGCACGACCTCGGCCTTCGCGGCACCGCTGACCAGCCACACGCGTGCGCGGGCGCGGGCCAGCGTCGGGAAGGTCAGGGTTAGACGACGGTGTCCGCGGTAGAGCTGGGTGACCGCGACGTCGCGGTCGGCGATGTCGAGCGCGGGGTCAGCCGGGACGAGCGAGGCGGTGTGCCCGTCGTCGCCGAGGCCGAGGTGCACCACGTCCAGGACGACGGGGTCGCCAGCGATTCTCGTCAGTGCCAAGGCGTAGTCGTCGGCGGCAGCCGCGGCTGCGCCCTCGCCGGCCAAGGCCGCTGCCGCCGGCATCGGATGGAGTCCGGCCAGTTTCGCGTCGGCCGGGAGACGCTCCAGGAGCTGGTGTGTTAGCTGTCCGAGGTTGCGGGCAGGATCTGTGTCCGCGGCGATGCGCTCGTCGACCTGGAAGAGGTGGACGGCGTGCCATGGCACTGGGAGCTCGGCCATCGCGGCCAGCATTGCCGCTGGGGTGGTGCCACCGCTGACCGCCAGGGTCGCCCGGCCGCGCCGCTCGGCCGCGTCCGTCAGGAGGGTGGCGATGTGGGTGGCGGCGCGCCGTGGGAGCAGCGGGGCGTCGACGACCTCGACGTTCATACGATGGCATCGCCCTCGGGCGACTGCGGTCCCTCGGCTTCCTCCGATGGGTTGTGCCACCCCTCGTCCCCGGCAAGCAGGTCCTCGGCGACGGCAGGCCCCCAGCTTCCGGGTTCATACGGGTGAACCGGCGTGTTGCCATCGAGGACTGGTTCGACGATCCGCCACGATTCCTCGACCCCGTCCGCGCGGGCGAACAGCCGCTGGTCGCCGACCAGCGCATCACCGAGTAGCCGGGCGTAGGCGTCGTCCCGGATCCCCTCGATCCGCTCGTCGTAGGCGTAGGCGAGGTGGACCTCACGGCTGACCATCGCTTCGCCGGGCTCCTTGATCTGCACCGACAGCGCCATCTCCTCGTCGGGCTTGATACGGAACCGCAGGTGGTTGGGGTGCGGTACGGCGGCGTGCGGGTCGGCGAAGAACAGCCGGGGTGGGCGCTGGAACTCGACCACGACCTCGGTGACGGTGGTGGCCAGCACCTTGCCGGCCCGGATGTAGAACGGCACGCCAGCCCAACGCCACGAGTCGATCTCTGCCTTCAGGGCGACGAAGGTCTCGACCTGCGAGTCGTCAGCGACACCCGGCTCCGCGCGGTAGCCGGCGAACTGGCCGCGGACCACGTTCTCGGGACGCAGCGGCGGCATGGCGCGCAGCACCTTCACGCGTTCGTCACGCAGGGCGGTGGCGTCAGCCGACGTGGGCGGCTCCATCGCCACCAGCGTGAGCACCTGCAGGAGGTGGTTCTGGACCACGTCGCGGAGGGCGCCGACCTCGTCGTAGAAACTGCCGCGGCCCTCGACCCCGAAGTCCTCCGCCATCGTGATCTGCACGTTGGAGACGTACTGCCGGTTCCAGGCAGGCTCAAGGAAGGTGTTG
>CAZSQF010000235.1:0-1480 GCA_964608935.1 uncultured Actinomycetota bacterium
TCGGTGTGGTGGCTGGGCGGCATGCGGATGTCGGTCACCACGACGTCCGGACGGTGACGCTCGACGGCATCCTCGAGCTCGGCCGGGGTCCCGACGGCCGCGACGACGGTGACCTCGCCGCTGTCCTCGAGCGCACGGCGCATGCCCTCGCGCACGAGGTAGTGGTCCTCGGCGATCACGACCCGCAGCGGGTCAGGCATCGATGGCCCGCAGCCGGGCGGTGACGGTCGTGCCGCGCCCAGGGTGGCTGTCGACGTCGAGGCGTCCCCCGAGCGCCGAAAGGCGCTCCGCAAGGTTCGCGAGCCCATCTCCGACCGCGGTGACCGGATCGAACCCGGCACCGTCGTCGTGGACCGCGATCTGCAACGACCCGTTGGACCGGGCCAGACTCACGTCGACACGGGTGGCGGCCGCGTGCTTGCCGGCGTTGGCGAGCGCCTCGGCGATCGTGAAGTAGCCGGCCCCTTCGATCTCCTCGGCGAAGCGGACGCCACGTAGCGCGGGATCGGCACGGACGGCGACCGGGATCGCGCTCCGGGAGGCGAGGGCTTCCACCGCCTCGAGCAGGCCGCGGTCGCCGAGCACGCTCGGGTGGATCCCGTGCGCGAGCTCGCGCAGGTCGCCGAGCACGCGGCGGAGCCCGTCCTGGAGCTCGGTGAGGGCTGCCTCGCCCGCCGTCGGGCCCTTCTGGAGCTCGCTGCGGACGTGGGCGGCGTGGCCGATCAGCGCGACCAGGTCCTGCTGCACGCCGTCGTGGAGGTTGCGTTCGAGGCGGCGCCGCTCGGTGTCCTGTGCGCGGACCAGCCGCGCACGCGACCGCTCGAGCTCGGCGGTGAGGCGGAGGTTTCGTACCGCCAGCGCCGCCTGGCGTGCGAGCGTCGCCACGACGGCCCGGTCGTCGTCGGTCAGGGGGCCCGACTGCTTCGGCCCGCACTCCACGACGCCGAGCCGCTCGTCGCCCAGCTGCACCGGGACGGTCAGTACCGGCGCCTCACCGCCGATGTCCTCGACCGGTTCGAGTCGGACCCGGGCCCATCGCAGGCCGAGTCCTTCCTGGAGGGTGTCGGCCATGCGGGGCAGCAGGCTCTCGAGCTCGATCGTCTCCTCCAGTGTGGCTCCGAGCCGTGCGACCAGGTGCGCCGGGTCGGTGCGGGCGCCGAACACCCACCGGTCCGCCAGGGCCTCGAGCCGCCGGCGGGCAGGCTGGAACACCAGCGTCGCGACCACCGTCAGCACGATCGCCAGACCGAGCGGGAAGCGCCGGCCCGCCGCGAGCCCGAGTCCCGCCGCGGCGACCACGTAGATCACGGCTATCAGCAGCCACAGGATCCCGTAGACGAGCGATTTGCGGATCACACGGTCCACATCGAGCAACGACGGGCGTAGCAGCGCCGTGGGGGGGGCCGGGGGGCGCCCCCCCCTCGCCCCCCGCCCCACCCCCCCCCCCCCCCCGGGCGCGGGCGCCGGGCGGGGCCCCCCC
>CAZSQF010000235.1:1490-5010 GCA_964608935.1 uncultured Actinomycetota bacterium
ACTTCGAGAAAGGCCGGGGGCAGCAGGGCGTGGGCGTTGGGGCGCGGCAGCGACGCGATCGCCACGATCCACAGCCCGCTCAGCACGAGCTCGGCGGCAGCGTTCGGTGCCCCGTCGGGGAACAGCCCCCACGCCACGGCATCGATGACCGCGACCGCCGCCGCGAACAGCGCCGGCGGCAGCAGCCAGCGGATCCGTCGGCGTGTGTCGGCCTCGGTCCGCCGGTAGCGGGGAACGAGCAGTGCGACGCCCAGCAGGAACACGCCCTGGAGCGCCGCCACGGCGCCAGTCCCGATGACACCAAGAGCCGACAGCCCGGGCACGACGTACGGGTTGGGAACGTCGCCGAGCAGGTGGTAGCTGGGTAGCAGCAGCACCGGGCTCGCCACGAAGACGACGGGGGGCAGCGCCAGCAACCACCACAGGCCCCTGAGGACCCGCCGTTCGTAGCTGCGCTGAATGACGCCATCCGGGAACAACCCGATGAGGTGGGCGATCGCGATCCCACCGACGACCATCGCCAGCTGGTACAGCAGCACCACCCAGGCGAACAGCTCGGGGTCGGCGCTCGTCCCCAGGCGCAGCACCAGCCCGTCGAGGGTCTGGACGATCGCCACGAGCCCGGCCGACACGGCGAACCACCAGGCGACCCGATGCTGCGGGCGCTTGCGCCACACGAGTGCGGCCGAGGCGAGGTAGACGACGGTGCCCGCGATCCACGGCAGCTCCTTGCCAGGACCACCGAGCGACAGGACCACCGGGACGGTGATCAGGATGGCGGCCGCGCCGGCGAGAAGCAGCAGGCCCGGGAGACGGCGATGGATGCTCACACTGCGCATCATGACCGACCCCGGCGTCGTTGACCAGCGGGGTGACCGGTGGCCGCGGGTAGGGCCAGCCACAACCGACCCGGTGGACAGCGGGATGGGCAGCCGAAACGGACCTTCGTAGCGTCGAGCCATGAGCACCCGACCCGCACTGCAGGCCACCGGCATCAGCAAGCGCTATGGCCGCCGCGTCGTCCTCGACGACGCCGCCTTCCACGTCGACCGGGGCGAGGCCGTGGCGATCATCGGCGAGAACGGCACCGGAAAGACGACGCTGTTGCGACTGTGCGCCGGCCTGCTGGCCCCAGACGCCGGCACCGTCGACCGCCCGGGCCGCATCGGGTACTGCCCGCAGGAGCCCGGCGTGGTGGATCTGCTCACGGCCGAGCAGCACCTGCTGCTGTTCGGCGCCGCCGCCGGGTTGTCCCGGAACGAGGCGCGCGCCGCCGGGCGGGAGCTGCTCGAGGCGTTCGGATTCCCCCATGGAGAGGAGTCGGTGGCCAAGGACCTGTCCGGGGGGACCCGCCAGAAGCTCAACCTCGCACTGGCACTGCTCGGGGACCCGACCGTGCTCCTGCTGGACGAGCCCTACCAGGGCTTCGACCTCGGCTCGTACGTCGACTTCTGGACCCACGTCGAGACCTGGCGGGACGAGGGCCGTGCGGTGGTGGTCGTCACCCACCTGCTGACCGAGCTCGACCGGGTCGATCGCGTCGTCGAGGTCCGGGACGCAGCCGTCGGTGAGCCGGCGACGGTGACGACGTGACCACGCTCGCCCGCACCGTCGTGGTCGCCGAGATGCAGGCGCGTGACCTGTTGCGACGTCGCGCCGTCATGGGGTTGTTCGTGCTGCTGCCCGCCGCGTTCTACTACTCGGTGCCCGCCGGCGAGGACTACGCACTGCTCGCCGGCTCGATGGGCGTGTCGTGGGCGGTGGCCGCCGCCGGGCTGTTCGGGATGCTCGGCTGGCGCCGTGCCGACCCCCGGCTCGCCCTCGCCGGTGCCCCGGCACACCACGGCCTGCTCGGACGGCTGCTGCTGCTGGCCGCGCTCGGCCTGGCTCTGGTCGCCGTGTTCGCTCCGCAGATCCTGTGGCGGTCGAACGCACTCATCTCAGATGCCTCGACGATGGTCCTGGCTCTCACGCTGATGGCGGTCGTGTCCGTCCCGCTCGGGCTGGCGATCGGAGCACTCGTGCCGCGCGAGCTCGAGGGGACGCTGGTGCTCATCGGCGTCGTCGGCGTCGGGTCGAGCGTGCCGCCGGACGCCACCGTCGCGCAGCTGTTGCCGGTGTGGGGACCGCTCGAGGTCATGCAGGTGGCCGCCGGCCTTGCCCCGGGACCCGCCACGCGCGGCGTGGTGCATGCGCTCGTGTCCGCACTGCTCCTGCTCGGACTCGCCTCGTGGTCGTGGCACCGACGCAACCGGGTCCCAGCTTCCACTCCGACGGAGGGCGAGAGCGTTGTCCACTGACCGGATCACCGCGTACCGCGCGGCCGAGGCGGCCCTGTGGGCCTCCGTGGGACTGGCACCGACCGAGTACCAGATCCGCCTGGCTGCCACCGGTACGGCGATCCGCGTGCAGGAGGTCGGCCAGGGCGACCCCGCCGTGTTCCTCCACGGCGGCCCGAACGCCGGCTCGACCTGGGCACCGATGGTCGAACATCTCGACGGCCTGCGCTGCCTCATCCTGGACCGCCCCGGCACGGGACTGAGCGCCGCCTACCCCATAACGGCCAGCAACCTGCCGCGGGTCGGGGCCGCGTTCGTGCCGGACGTGCTCGACGCGCTGAACCTCGACCGTGCGCACGTGGTCGCCTCCTCGTTCGGCGGCCACCTCGCACTGCGCTCCGCCGCGGCCCGACCCGAACGCTTCCGCCGCATGGTGCAGCTGTCCTGCCCGGCCCTCGCCCCCGGCGAGCAGGTACCGCCGTTCATGCGACTGCTGACCCGGGCCTCGGTCCGCAGGATCGTCGCCGCGCTCCCGCCCACCGAACGGGCCTCGCGCTGGATCATGCGCCAGATCGGCCACGGAGCCAGCGTCGACGCGGGCAGGATCCCACAGGGCTTCTTCGACTGGTACGTGGCGCTCCAGCGCCACACCGACACGATGCGTCACGACGGCGAGCTGATCGCGCAGGTGGTCCCACGGCGGTCCCTGGTCACGCTGTCGGACGAGCTGCTCGAGGCCGTAACCGTCCCCACCCTGTTCTGGTGGGGAGCCGATGACACCTTCGGCGGCGAGGACGTGGCCGGCCACCTGGTGGAAACGATGCCACAGGCCGAGCTGACCATGGTCCCCGACGCCGGCCATCTACCCTGGCTCGACGACCCTCGAGGCGCAGCCGCCGCCACGATGTCGTTCCTCCGCGAGAAGGTTGCGCCATGACCCGCTACGAGCTGCTCAAGCTGCTCCACGTGGTCGGAGCGATCGCGTGGATCGGGGGCGGGCTCGGCCTGCTCGTGTTGAGCCGGCAGCTGGTGCGGGCGCGGGACTACAGCGGGCTGCTGTCGGTCGGGCGCCAGTCACAGGCGCTCGGTACACGCCTGTTCATGCCCGCTGCCCTCGTCACGGTGGTCTTCGGCGTGGCGCTGGTGGCAACCGAGGCGGCGTACCGGTTCACCGACCTGTGGATCCTGATCGGCTTCGGAGGGATCGTCGCCTCCGGGGTCGCCCAGATGGCCGTCGCCGA
>CAZSQF010000236.1:0-5001 GCA_964608935.1 uncultured Actinomycetota bacterium
GTCGACCTGCGTGGCAGCGGTGACTCGGACGGGCTGCTGCTCGACGAGTACCTCCCGCAGGAGCTCGAGGACGCCTGCGAGGTGATCGCCTGGCTGGCGGCCCAGCCATGGTGCACCGGAGCGGTCGGGATGACCGGGATCTCCTGGGGTGGGTTCAACGCGCTCCAGGTCGCTGCCCTGCGTCCCCCGGCCCTGAAGGCGGTCATCAGCCTGTGCTCGACCGACGACCGCTATGCCGACGACGTCCACTATCACGGCGGCTGCGTCCTCGGCTCGGAGATGCTGCCGTGGGCGTCGACGATGCTCCTGGCCGGCGCCCGGCCTCCCGATCCCACGCGCGTCGGCGACGGATGGCGGGAGGCCTGGCTCGAACGGCTCGACGTGCCGCCGTTCGTCGAGTCGTGGCTGGCGCATCAGCGGCGCGACGACTACTGGCAGCACGGGTCGGTGTGCGAGGACTACTCGGCGATGGCCTGTGCCGTGTACATGGTCGGCGGGTGGGACGACGCCTACCGCGACGCCGTCCTGCGCGTCCTCGCCGGCTACGAGGGTCCCCGCAAGGGCCTGATCGGCCCGTGGGGGCACACCTACCCCGAGCACGGCGGGCCCGGCGCCCCCATCGACTTCCTGACCGAGGCCGTCCGGTTCTGGGACCACTGGCTCAAGGGCGTCGACACCGGGATCATGGACGAGCCGATGCTGCGGGTGTTCCTGGGCGAGACCGACGGATGCCGCCCGGACCCGACCGAACGTCCCGGCGTCTGGGCGGTCGAGGCGTCCTGGCCGACGCCGAACGTCGTCCCGCGACGGTGGGCGCTCGGGCTCGGGCGGCTCGGTGACCCGCACCCCCCGGAAACGCGGCAGGACCTGGTGGGCGGCCCGGCCGGGCTCGACGCCGGCGCCTACATGGGCGGTGGCGTCCGCGCCGACCTGCCGGGTGACCAGCGCCGCGAGGACGGGCTGTCCCTGACCTACACGTCCGAGCCGCTCGACGCGCCGCTGACGATCCTCGGTCGTGGCTCCGTCGATCTCGACCTGGCGGTCGACCGGCCGAGCGCCGCGGTCGCCGTCCGCCTCTGCGAGGTCACGCCGACCGGTGCCTCACGGCTGGTTGCCAGGGGCCTGCTCAACCTGACGCACCGCGACGGGCACGAGCACCCGACCCCGATGGAGCCCGGCCGGCCGACCCGCGTGACCGTGCGCCTGAGCGCGGCCGGGCACACTTTCCGGGCCGGGAACCGGTTGCGCGTCGCGATCTCGCCGACCTACTGGCCGTGGATGTGGCCGTCGCCGGAGCCGGTGACCCTCAGCATCTTCACGGGCGGGGACAGCGGGCTGGAGCTGCCGGTGCGCTCTCCTTCGCCGGACGACGGACAGCCTCCGACATTCGTGGTCGAGCCGCCCGTCGCGGCCGGTCGGGCCGACACCGGTCCGGGCCGGGTCGTCACCCACGACACGGTCACCGGCAGGTTCGAGCTGGTGGTCACCGACCGCGACGTGACCCGGCTTCCCGATGGTCTCGAGCTCGTGGAGCGTCGGGAGGACGTCCACACGATCGTCGACGGCGACCCGCTGTCGGCCAAGGTGCGCTGTGACCGCTCGTCCGTGCTCACCCGGGGAGACTGGCGGATCCGCGTCGAGACCACCTCGACGATGACCGCGGACGCCGCGAGCTTCCACCTCACGAACGTCCTGGAGGCCTACGAGGGCGACACGCGGGTCGCGACGCGCAGCTGGGTCACCGCGATCCCGCGCGACCACGCCTGACGTGCGTCGCCGCGGGGGCGCCGACGCCGGCGCAGGTCACCCGCGCTCGTGCCAGGGCGTGCCGGGTGGGCCCACCCGGTAGCGCACCCGCGGTGGGGTGGCGAGCTCGGCGACGTAGGTCATGGCGCTGATGGAGTCGTCGCTGGCCCCGGGCGTGCCGACACACGAGATCGGCACGGTCCGGTCGTCGAGGGCGGCCTCCGCCGCGGCGAGGTCGCAGGGCGCCTGTGCGGCGAGGAACGCCAGCCGCCTCCGGCTGTCGGCACGGGCCGCCGGACGACCCTCCGGGAGCTGCGCAGCCGCGGGATCGATGATCGGGTGGTTCGTGTGACCGTAGGTGTCGCCGGCGGCGACCGGGTGCTCGACCACCCCGGCTGCCGAGACCTGGAAGCCCGCGAGGCCGCCGGGACCGCCGACCGCGATGTGCTGCGGGCTCGCATGGTCGGCGCTGCGCACGATCCGCCACGCCTCCTCGAGCGTGCTGCACGCGAGCACCGCACGCACCGTGCCGGCGACTGGCAGCCCGTAGTGTCGGGCCGGGAGCATGTCCAGCGAGTTGCAGCAGACGGCGATACCCGCGTCGTTCCACCCGCACAGGCCGACGGAGCCGGCGAAGGTCAGCACGTGCTGCGCTGGGCCGTGGTCCGGATGGATGTGGAGCAGCATCGGGACGGCGGCGTGGGACGGGGGCAGGTCCATGGTCTGCCCCAGCATCGGGGGCCGGTCGGCGGGGACGGCGCCGATCGTCGAACACCCGTGGCCGGCGCCGTCCACGCCGAGCCAGACCTCGTCCATCAGGCTCAGCGCCGTCACCAGCTGGGGGTCGTGGCCGGAGGCGTCCGCGATCGCTGCGATCTCGTCGGAGAGCCCGGGAGCCCACGTGTCGAGGTGCGGGCCGAACCGGCTCGACGCAACGATGCTCCGGGTGGTCGCGACCGGATCCTCGACGATCCGGCGGAGCTCGTCCATCCACAGCTCGATGGCCCGTCCGATGCTGTCATGACACGCGGATCCCAGTGCGTGCCCGCGCTCGCGGGGTGATCCACGCAGGTCGAGCTCCATCCCGTCCCTCCATCGTGACCCCGCGCGATCGATGCCCGATGCGTCGCACCGAAGACTAGACCGGACCGGGCCCCCGACCGCTCGTTGTTAGGGTCACGGGAGCCCATTCGGGAGTCCTTCGTGCAGCGGCTGGTCGCCGGCCTCCTCGTGGTCCTGGTGGTCGCGACCGTCCTGGTCGGTGCCGTGGTCGTCCGGCGCGCCGGCTGGCTCGGGGCGGAGTCGGGTCGCGACGCGGCGCCGCCTGCCACGTCCACGGAGCGCCCCGAGGGCGTGCCGGGGGACGCCGAACCCGCCGTCGTCGACGGGGTCGTCGACGGCGACACCGTCCGGGTCCGCATCGACGACCCGTCCCACTCGATCCCGGTGACCGACTCGGTGCGCGTGCGGCTGCTCAACGTCGACGCGCCCGAGCTCGAGCGCGACGACCATCCCGAGGAGTGCGGTGGCGTCGAGGCGAGAAGGTTGCTCGAGCAGCTGCTGAGGCCCGAGGACGCCGTGTGGCTCGCACCCGACGTCGAGGATCGCGACGCCTACGATCGGCCCCTGCGCTACGCGTTCACTGCGGAGGGCACCGACGTCCAGGCGGCACTGGTCGAGGCCGGCCTGGCCGAGGTGGTGGTGTTCGCACCGAACGACCGCTTCGCCGCAGGACTCCGCCCGCTCGAGGCCCGAGCCCGCGAGGAGGGGCACGGGATCTGGGGAACGCTGTGCCCCGCCTGACCGCTTCGGGAGGCCGTGGTTGTCCCTGATCGTCGCGTTGCTGCTCGGCGCCGTCCAGGGCGTGTTCATGTTCGTCCCCGTCAGCTCGACCAGCCATCTCGTCCTGACCCAGACCTGGCTGCGCGAGCGGGGCGTGGACCTGCCGGCCCCCGAGTCGCCCGAGATGGTCCTGTTCGACCTGCTCGTGCACGTCGGCACGCTCGTGTCCATCATGATCGTGATGCGGGGTGGGCTCACCGAGCTCGGGCGTGGGATGCGTGCCGATCTTGTCACCGGCCGGCTCCGCCGTGACGGGCTGCGCGGTGCGGTCGCGACCCGGCTGGTCCTGCTGCTGCTGCTGTCGACGGCGGTGACCGGTGTCCTCGGGCTGGTGTTCCGTGGGCCCCTGACGGCCGTGTTCGGGGCGCCGACCACCGTGGCGGCCGCGCTCGTGGTGACCGGTGTCCTGCTGTGGTGGACCGATGCGATGCAGCCGGAGCGTGGACCGGGATGGGCGGCCTTCGGTAGCCGCGGACCGGCCGGGGTGACGGTGTGGATCGCGGTCGCCATCGGTGCGGCGCAGGCCGTCGCGCTGGCCCCGGGCATGTCCCGATCGGGCACCACGATCTTCGTCGCGCTGCTGGTGGGGCTGCGGCGCCAGCTCGCGGCGCGCTACTCGTTCTACCTCGCGATCCCGACGATCCTCGCCGCGTCCGTGGTGCAGCTGTTCGACGTGCTCGGAGACACGGCCGCCCGCGAGGTGGGGTGGGGGGCGATGGCCGTCGGCATGGCGACGGCGGCCGTGATCGGCGCCGGTGCGCTATGGGTCGTGCTGCGTCTGCTCGAGCAGGCGCGATTCCGCGTCTTCTCCGTGTACGTCTGGGTGCTGGCGGCGGTGGTCGTCCTGACCGGCGTCGGCATGTCGGCCTAGCGCCGGCCCGGTACCGTGGGGGTCGTCGGCCTGCGGCACGACCGCGGCCACCGTTCGACCCTCCGCCCGAACCCGGTCGTCCTGCGCTGCCCGGCGCGCGAGGACCGTCCATCCCGTGAGGAGCCATCCTTGCCCGCCGTCCCCGTGGAGGCGGCCCGCCGCCGGACGTTCGCGATCATCTCGCACCCCGACGCGGGCAAGACCACCCTGACCGAGAAGTTCCTGCTCTACAGCGGCGCCATCCAGCAGGCCGGCGCCGTGCAGAGCCGGAAGGCCCAGCGCGCCACCACCTCGGACTGGCTCGCCCTCGAACAGCAGCGGGGCATCTCCGTCAGCTCGGCCGTGGCGCGCTTCGAGCACGACGGCGTCGTGCTGAACCTCCTCGACACGCCGGGTCACCGTGACTTCTCCGAGGACACCTACCGGGTGCTGTCCGGCGTGGACGCGGCCGTGATGGTGATCGACGCCGCGCGCGGCGTGGAGCCGCAGACCGAGAAGCTGTTCGCCGTGTGCCGGGCACGGGGCACGCCGGTCATCACCTT
>CAZSQF010000237.1:0-4950 GCA_964608935.1 uncultured Actinomycetota bacterium
TATCATTTGTAGAACGAAAATCTGGTCCTTCCCAACCTGAGGGAACTGATTGAAGACGGCGTCTGGCCCGAAGCGTCCCGAACGATTTTTCCGAGTGTGACGCAGCCCTCTTTTGTGACCCTGATCACCGGTGTTTCGCCTCGCAAACATGGCGTGTTGGGGAACCGGATGAACAACCGGGAAACGGGAGAATCCTTTCATGCCTCGACCCGGACGCGAAAAGAGCTTATTCGCACCCGCACGCTGTTCGATGCGGCCCACGAGGCGGGGCTGGTTACGGCGGCCTTTTGCTGGCCGGCAACCCGTGGAGATGACGCAGTCGATTTCGATATTCTCCACGGCCATAGCGACGTGGATCCCGACGAGGTGGATCCCGAGCTGCTGGAGAGTCTGCGGCGAGCCGGTATTCCCATCGATATTTTTATTGATTCGTATGCGGATTGGGGAGGCTACGATAGAATGAGCCGGGGACATCGGGATGCCATCCTCGCCAGCGCGGCAGCCGAGGTGATCCGGACGCACCGGCCTGCGCTGACAGCGGTCCATCTAACGGTGACCGACGCCATGCAGCATGATTGGGGACCCGACCACTATCTTGCTCACGCTGCACTAACCCGTGCCGATCACAATGTGGGGCTGCTCCGCGAGGCGGTTCAGGAGGCGGGGCTGGAAGATCGGACCACGTTCATCATCGTATCCGATCACGGTTTCCACAGTCTAAACCATGCGGTGAATATCCATCCGGTTCTGCATGCCGGCGGACTGGCGGACCGCGTCAGGCTCCATGGCGGCGGGCGGAGCGTCTTCGTGGAAACGACCGACGACTTCGATCAGAACCGTGACGGTCAACAACTGGAATCGTTTTTCGAGGATGTACTGCACCTGGACGGAGTGCATCGCATCATACGAGACGAAGACTTTCACGCACTCGGATATCCCCGCTATGAAGAGAGCCCTTACGTTCCGGGCCAGCACCTGATCATCCCGGATATCGACACCTATCTGGAAGTGGCCTCTGAGTCGGGGTCCACGGAGCGCCGATTGCGAACGTCACCGTCCCACGGTCACGGCTATCTGCCGGATCATCCCCGCATGCATACCGCAATGGTGCTGTCGGGCTACGGGATCCGGGAGGGACATCGGCTCGGAAGGGTGCGAAACCAGGATGTGGCCCCGACTATCGCCAACCTGCTCGGCCTGGACATGCCGGACGTAGACGGGCAGGTCCTTCGGGAAGCGCTAACGGATTGAGGCAGTACCAAAGCGTCCGATACCGTCGACGGCAAACGATAATTGGCCTCGTTGTCGTGCTGTGATGTGAAAAGCCAAACTATATGGCATGAGATGTCGCCGTAAAGAACATTTATAACAAAAAGGTTCGGCACGACGTGCACCGATTGCTCCAAGCCTTCTCGCATCCATATCATCACCGGATTATCGGGTGGAGGAGCGTATGACGATCGGTGCACCTTGCAGCATTTCATGATATTATGCCGGTCTGCAACACCTTGTAATGAAAGGTGAAACCTTAGGACAAACTCTGCGAGACACCGACCAGAGTCCGGTAGAACAAAGGGGCGATGAATCCGACGCGCAGCGCCGCGCCCGCTGGGGTATCCTGTTCGCGTTGATGTTCGTCTACCTGTTTTACTATACAGGACGGCAAAACTTCGGTTGGGCACTCAGCTCCATGAGTGAGGAGCTTGGGCTCACGATGACTGAGCTCGGGTGGATCAGTTTCGGTATGCTGATGACGTATGGAATCGGTCAGTTCGTAAACGGCAATCTTGGCGACAAGTTTGGCGGGCGAACGATGATGACCCTGGGTGGATTGCTTTCCTGTGTATGTAACTGGGTTACCAGTTTCGGCACGTCCTTCTGGGCGGTTTTGACGCCCTGGGCGGCGAACGGTTATGCCCAGTCGATGGGCTGGGCTCCAGGTAGCCGCATGCTTGCCAACTGGTGGCCTCACGCCCTGAGGGGCAAGGCCTTCGGATGGTATGTCTTCTCGGCCGGCTGTTCGTCGATACTTATTTTCGCTCTCGGCGCCGGTATCGCAGCCCTGCATCTTTCCTGGGAATGGGTGTTCCGGCTACCCGTGCTATTGCTAGGGGCGGCCTGTGTCGTTTTTTACATTGTCGCACGTAATCGACCGGAGGACCGAGGATTCCCGCCGCCCGAGGAAGATCCTGATCACCTGAAACCGATGTACGAGGGCGTTGAGGAAACCTCGATGCGTCGTTATGGGCAGGTACTGAAAAACTGGCGATTTCTGCTTGCCTCGTTGTCGATAGGCTTCGAAAGTCTGGCCCGATACGGTTTGATCATCTGGCTGCCCGTCCATCTGATGGGCCCGGCCTACGCAGAACAGCCCGCCGGTGTATGGATCGGTATTGCGCTGCCTGTCGGCATGGCGCTCGGAGCGCTGAGTTCCGGGTACATTTCGGACAATCTGTTCGCCTCCAATCGTTCGCGCCCGATCGCCATCCAACTGACCCTCGCGATGGTCGTGTTGTTGCTGATCTACGCCGTGCCTTCAGACATGATATTCCTCGGCGTCGTACTGCTCTTCCTGGCCGGCTTTTTGGTGTATGGCCCGCAATCGTGCTACTGGGCATTGTGTCCCGACCTGCTCGGTCGATATCGCGCCGCCACGGCCATCGGAGTGATGAACATGTGGGCCTACTTCGTAGCGGCCGTGACAGATCCGTTTATCGGATGGGTGGTCGACAACTTCGGCACCTTCCCGATTTTTCTGCTCCTGTCGGCCTCGTGCGCCTGCGGCGCGTTAGTGATTCTGCCGATTCGGCGATAATATGAACAATCCAGAGACATATGAACGATCCAGAGAAAACGTGCTCAGCCCCGTGGATACGACGTCTAGCCGAGCCGGTACCGTATTCGAAAGCCGATGCGCTCGCCAACTGATTAGCTAACCGACAACTAACAACCGATAGGTATTACCGATATGACTACTTCATCATCGACGCTCATCGAACGAAATAAGACGGCCGACGATGGCGCACCGGCGGCGATAGACCGGGAGTTTGTGTTTCGCCGGGAGTACCGGGGGGGCGTGAAAGGCCTGGTTCTCGACTGGAGCGGGACGACGGCCGATGCGTACGTCATCGCACCGGCTCGCGTTTTTGTAGAGGTCTTTAAAAGTCAGGGGGTCGATATAACGATGTCCGAGGCCCGGGGGCCCATGGGACTCCGTAAAGACCTCCATATAAAGGCGCTGACGGAAATACCGGAGCTTGCCGAACGATGGAAAGGCGTTCACGGCAAGTATCCGAATCAGGCAGACGTGGACAGGATGTTTGCCGAGTTTGTGCCTGCTCAAGTCGCCTGTCTGCCGGAGTATACCGATTTGTTGCCGGATGTGGCGGAGGTCACGCAGCGCTTGCAGAGACAAGGTATTAAGCTGGGCTGTTCGACCGGCTTCACCCGCGAGATGGTCGATGTGCTGCTCGAGGCTGCCATCAAGCAGGGCTTTACACCGGACGCGACCGTTGCCGGTGACGAAGTCAACCAGGGTGCCCGGCCGAGACCGTTCATGGTCTATCGCAATCTCGATCTACTGGATGTCTGGCCGATCGAATCGGTTATTAAGGTCGACGACACGATCGGCGGTGTGGGCGAAGGGCTGAACGCCGGTTGCTGGACGGTCGGCATGGCCCGCTACAGTAATTACATGGACGTCAATTCGCTCGACGAAGTGAAACGTCTTTCGGATGCAGAGATGCAGCGTCGTCTTGACAATACGCGCGATATACTGGCCGGAACGGGCGCACATTACGTGATTAACGAATTTGCCGAAATAGAAGCCGTGATTCAAGATGTTAACCGGCGCCTGGCACGAGGGGAATCGCCTTGACCTGCGTTGTCAATGCCCGGTGGCTCGTCGCGCGCCTGTTGCGCGGTCCAGGACGCATCCGGTTTGCCCTGCCGGTCCAGACCGAAGCGGATCCGCATCTTTTTAGCCTTCCAGCTCCACACTAATCGTCCCGAAAATGGCCCCGTATCCAGACCCAGCGGTATCTATGGAAGAAGGGGCGCTCCGAGAACTGGATGGGCTGCTTGATCGGCTGCATGCCGAGCGATTGTTTTTCGTGGTCGACAAACCGGCCTACCGGTTATCAGGAGCCGAAGACGAACTGGCGGAAGGTTTGCGGAATCGGCACGTTGCCTGGTTCGATGACTTTGAGCTCAATCCGAAAATTGAGGACGTCGAGCGAGGAAAGGCCGCTTTTCTGCAAGACGAGCCCGATGTGATTGTCGCACTGGGCGGTGGGTCGACCCTGGATATGGCCAAACTGATCGGCATCTGCAGTGTTCAGCCGGGCCGGCCTATCGAGTACGTCACCGGAGAACACATACTGCAGCAAGACGGTCCTCCCATGATCGCTATCCCGACCACCTCGGGGACCGGCAGCGAAGCGACCCATTTTGCCGTCGTATATGTCGACGGACGCAAATACTCTCTGGCTCACCCAGCCGTGTTGCCGGAGTACGTGATCGTTGATCCGAAGCTCACCTGGAGTCTTCCGCCGAAGGCAACGGCAACGAGTGGGCTCGATGCATTATGTCAGTCGGTGGAATCCATCTGGTCGGTCGGGGCTACGGAGGAATCCGTTGGATATGCCGGGGAAGCGATGAACCTGGCGGTCGATCATCTTGAGACGGCGGTGCGTCGGCCCACACCGGAAATACGCATGCAGATGGCGCGAGCCGCGCATCTGGCCGGTAAGGCGATTAACATCAGCAAGACGACGGCGCGGCGCGTGGCCAAGAATTGGGCAGGAACCAGACAGCGTAAGCGCAAGCATTCAATGGATGCTATACGCGAGCGTCATATTCTCGACGTCGTTGCCAGTTGTCCCTACGTTTGCAGCGTAAAGACAGTAGACCTAGCTCCTGAGGCAGACAAGTTAAAGGCGCAGACTGCAG
>CAZSQF010000238.1:0-4817 GCA_964608935.1 uncultured Actinomycetota bacterium
GCGTACTTCTCCAGCGCCTCGTAGGTCGACTCCGGGTCCTGCGAGGTCACCCGTTGCGACCCGCGCACCTGCTTGAGCCCGTCGAGGACCGCGTCGCGCGTCACGCCCTGTTCGACCAGCACCGAGGCGGTGCGGTCGGCGGTGCCGGCCAGGGCGAGCAGCAGGTGCTCGGTGGAGACGTAGTCGTCGCCGAGCTGCTCGGCCTCGCGCGCGGCGGCCTCCAGCACGCGCGACAGCTGCTGGGAGATGCGCACGTCCCCGGAGGCGCCGTACGCCGCCGTGGTCGCGTCGAGCAGCTCGCCGACCCGGTTGCGCAGCGCGGTCGGCGTGACGTCGAGCTTCTGGAGCACCGGCAGCACGACGCTGTCGGACTGGCTCAGCAGTGCGAGCAGCAGGTGGGCCGTGCCGACCTCGGGGTGGTTGCGGTCGCGCGCCAGCCCGGCCGCCTGCTGGAGGGCCTCCTGGGACTTGTGCGTCAGCCGGTCGAGCTCCACCTGCCGGTCGCCTCCTTCCGCGTCCTCGGTCGTGCGCGGTCCGGTCGTCAGCGGTTACCTCGCCGCTGTCCGTCACGACGGTACGCAGCTCGGATGGCGTCAGCACCTGACCTTCGGCCTGTCGACGCACAGACCCTGCGTCGAGGCGGAGCAACACCGGTCACTCCTCGTCGTTGCCGGCCCATGGCGGTGGCCCGGGCGGGAACCCGTCGCCGCCCTGAGCGCCGGGCGGCCCGGCCCACGGTGGCGGCCCGTCGCCCCACGGCGGGGCGTCCTCGGGCCAGTCGGGTCCGCCGGCCCACGGCGGCCCGGTGTCCTCACCGGCCCAGGGCGGCGGACCTGCGCCGGGCGTCCACTCCTCGAGTGCCTCCACGTCCTCGCCGTACTCATGGAACCACGGGGGGCCGACCTGGCCGCGGCCCTGTCCGAGACCCCGCGCGCCGGCCTCGCCGTCTCGTCCGGCCCACGGCGGGGGACCAAACGGTGGCTCGGCACCCTCCTCGGCCCACGGTGGCGGCCCGTCGTCGTCCTCGGCCTGGACCTGGACGAGCTCGGCCTCGGCGGGGTCACCCTCGTCGGGGTGACCCTCCTGGGCCGTGGCGACCACGGGAACGATCACGAGCGCAGCCGCAGCCGTCGCGGTGATCACGCGTGTGCGGGTCGATGCCACCGATTGCCCCTTTGCCGCCTCATCGAGGTCATCGTGCTCCAGCCGCAGCGTGGGGCGCAAGCGTGCCCGAACGGGGCCGCCGCGCTCCCGATGTCACGCTGTACGCACGCTGCCGTGCACTGGGTCAGGCGCCGGCGGTGCGCATCTCGGGCGGTGGCACGGGACGCGCCCGCTG
This sequence comes from uncultured Actinomycetota bacterium, assembly GCA_964608935.1. Classification (GTDB taxonomy): domain Bacteria; phylum Actinomycetota; class Nitriliruptoria; order Nitriliruptorales; family Nitriliruptoraceae; genus CAZSQF01. Next base: position 1,340 of record CAZSQF010000238.1, read on the forward strand.
GACGTTGCCGGGTCGCTGGCCGGTGCGCCGTCGCAGCTCGTGGACCTGCATGTCCCGGGACGGTGCCTTGACCAGGTCGGAGCGCCCGCCCGAAGGTTGCCGCTCGACCCGCTCGGCGAGGACACGCACCATCTCCTCGAGCTCGGTGACGCGCCGGCGCGCGGCCTCGAGCTTCTCGCCGAGGTCGAGCACCACCCGGACCCCGGCGAGGTTGAGGCCTTCGTCCTGGGTCAGGGTGCGGATGAAGCGCAGCCGCTCGACGTCCCGGCGCGAATAGCGCCGTGTCCCGCCCTCGGTGCGCGAGGGCGTGATCAGGCCCTCACGCTCGTACGCCCGCAGTGTCTGTGGGTGCAGGTCGGCGAGGTCGGCGGCGACGGAGATGACGTAGACCGGTGCGTCGTCGCTGTCACCGACGTGGAAGCGGGCAGCAGCGGACTCGTCGTCGCGACGGCTCGACCACGACCACGCACGCCCCTCGTCATGGGGCTCGAGGAACCGCTGCTCGGTCGCCAACGTCTGCCTCCTCTAGGTCCGCACGCCCGCGGCGCCGTCGTACAGCGCGCGGTCGCGGTCCGTGGTGTCGTCGTGCTCCGCGAGCTGTTCGAGCAGCCGTTTCTGGTCCCGCGACAGCCGGGCCGGGACCTGGACGCGGACGCTGACGAGCAGGTCGCCCTGGCCGCCGCCACGACGGGGAGCGCCCTCGCCGCGGATCCGGAAGGTGCGACCGCTGGCCGTCCCGGCGGGGATCTTGATCGTGCGGGTCTCTCCACGCGGTGTCGGGACACGCAGCTTGGTGCCCAGGGCCGCCTCGCTGTAGGTGATCGGCACCTCGAGGGTGACGTCGTCGCCCTTGCGCCCGAACAGCGGGTGCGGCTCGACGTGGACGGTGACGAGCACGTCGCCGGCAGGTCCGGCGTCGCGGCCGGGCCCCCCACGACCGGAGACGCGGATGACGGCGCCGTCGCGCACACCGGCCGGGATCCGGACCGTCAGCTGGCGCGGCTTGACGACGCGCCCTTCGCCGTTGCAGGTCGTGCAGGGCGTCTCGATCCGCTGGCCACGACCGCCGCACGCCTGACACGGCTGCGCGAACGAGAACGGTCCCTGGTCGACGGTGACCTGACCGCGCCCGCCGCACACCGTGCAGGTCGTCGGCGTGGTCCCGGGGGCCGCCCCCGAGCCCTGGCAGGTGTCGCACGCGCCGTCGCCGGTGACGCGCAGGGTCGTGTGGACCCCGGCCAGCGCATCCTCGAAGGTGAGGTGGACATCGGCCTCGAGGTCGGCACCGCGACGCGGGCGCCGGGTGCGGGTCCGCCCGCCGGCGAACGGTCCTGCGCCCGCCCCGGACCCGAACATCTGGTTGAGCAGGTCGCCGAGGTCGGCGTCGGTCTCGAAGCCACCCATGCCGCCGAAGCCGCCGCCGGGACCGCCGGCGCCCCCGAACCCGGCAGCGCCGAGCCGGCGGATCTCGTCGTACTCGCGCCGGCGCTCTTCGTCACCGAGCACGGCGTAGGCCTCGCCGACCTCCTTGAAGCGTCGCTCGGCCTGGGAGTCGTCGGGGTTGGCGTCGGGATGGTTGGCGCGTGCGAGCTTGCGGTACGCACGCTTGATCTCGTCCTGGGAGGCGTCCTTCGTCACGCCCAGGACCTCGTAGTAGTCCTTCTCCAGCCACTCACGCTGGGGCGCCACGTCAGATCACCTCCTCGCGGTGTCGGCTCACTCCTCCACGACCACCATGGCGGGCCGCAGCACGCGGTCCTGGAGCCGGTAGCCGGGGCGCAGGACCTCGGCGACCACCGGTTGCTCCCGGGGCTGTTCGGCCTCGCGGTGCTGCACCGCCTCGTGCCGGGTCGGGTCGAAGACCGCACCGAGCTCGTCGATCCGCTGGATCCCGAGGCCCTGGAGCACGTGCACGAGCTTGCCGGCGACGAGCTCCACCCCTCGGGCGAGGTGCTCGTCGGTCGACTCCTGGGCCGCGTCGAGCGTGCGGTCGAGGTCGTCGAGCACCTCGAGGAGCGCAGAGGCCACCTCGCTCCTGCCGGTCTCGCGCTGGGTGGCGCCCTCGCGCATCACCCGCTTGCGGTAGTTCTCGAACTCGGCGCGAGCCCGGCGCAGGTCCTCGAGGTACTCGTCGCGTCGCGCCTCGGCCTCGACCAGCTCGGCGAACAGCTCCTCGCGGCTACGGGGATCGGCCTCCGCCAGCTCCGCGAGGTCGGTCCCCGGCTCGGCCGGGTCGGTCGGCTCCGGCTGTTCCGGGTCGGTTGCCTGTGGCTGGTCGGGCGAGGGGTCCTCGTCCCCGAGCGGCGCCGGCTGGTCCGGACCCCTCGAGGTGAGCTCGTCGCGATCGGCCTCGGTCACGTCCTGCTCCTCGTCGGGCGGTGCGAGCGACGGGGCGGCTCAGCCGCCCCGTCGCGTCGGTGGTTGGCTGGCTCAGCCGGCCTGGATCTGGATCCGGCGCGGCTTGGCCTCCTCGGCCTTGGGCACGGTCACGCTCAGCATCCCGTCGCTGTACGCCGCCGCGACGCCATCGGCGTCGACCCGGTCCGGCAGCCGGACCGAACGGTGGAAGCGACCGAAGTGGCGCTCGATGCGCCGGAAGCCCTCGGCCGGCTTCTCGTCGTAGAAGCGACGCTCGCCGGCGATCGTGAGGACGTTCTCCTCGAGGGAGACCTCGACGTCCTCGGCCTTCACACCCGGCAGCTCGACGTACAGGGTGAACTGGTTCTCGTCCTCCTCGACGTCGAGCGCAGGGCTGAACGCGCCCGCCGCGCTGGCGCCGCCCTGGCGGTCGCCGAAGACCTGGCGGAAGACGCGCTCCATCTCGTCCTGGAGGGTCGCGACGTCGCGCACGGGTCCGTAGCGGGTCAGTCCGTTGGTCATGGTCAACTCCTCCCTTCTCGATCGATCCCGGTGTGCTGGCGTCCTGCGGTGCTGGTTCATCGACCTCTGGTTGGTCAGCCGGCGGCCTGCTGGTCGTCGCCTTCGTCGACCACCTCGGCGTCCACGACCTCGTCGTCGTCGGCCGCCTCGTCGTCGGCGCCGGCGCTCGCTGCGCCCGCCTGCTCCTCGCTCGACTGGTAGATCGCCTGCGCGAGCTGCTGCGACTTGGTGCCGAGCGACTCCATCTTCTGCTTGATGGCGTCCACGTCGTCGCCGTCGAGCGCCTCGCGCAGCTCGGTGAGGGCCTGCTCGATGTCGGCCTTGGTCGACTCGTCGAGCTTGTCCCCGTGCTCCTTCAGGGTCTTGTCGGTCTGGTAGGCGAGCGTGTCGGCCTGGTTGCGAGCCTCGGCCGCCTCGCGCCGCTTGCGGTCCTCCTCCGCGTGCGCCTCGGCGTCCTTGATCATCTGCTCGATGTCGTCCTTCGGCAGCGCCGACCCGCCGGTGATCGTCATCGACTGCTCCTTGCCCGTGCCGAGGTCCTTGGCGGACACGTGCACGATGCCGTTGGCGTCGATGTCGAAGGTCACCTCGATCTGGG
>CAZSQF010000239.1:0-2501 GCA_964608935.1 uncultured Actinomycetota bacterium
ACAGGTCCTGCTGCGGGATGCCGATCCCGGAGTCACGCACGGTGACGACCTGGCACCCGTCGCCGGCGTCGACCCCCACCTCGACCGACCCGCCTCGCTGGTTGTACTGGATGCCGTTGGCGACGAGGTTCTTCACGACGGTCTCGAGGTCGTCCTCGACGCCGGACACGATCGCGCGATCCGGCGCCTCCACCGCCAGCTCGACACCGGCGGCCTCCGCGCGCGGGACCAGGCCCGCCACAACCCGCCGCACCAGCTCGGCGAGGTCCACCGGGACACGATCGAGCGGCCCGCGTTCCTCCAGCCGACGCAGGTCGAGCAGGTCGTGCACGAGTCGGGCGAGTCGCTCGGCCTCACCGCCGAGACGCTTGACGAGCGGGCCGGCGCCGCCCGGTTCGGTCCGGATCGTGACCTCCAGCGCCTCCGCCAGCGTCTGGATGCTCGTCACCGGGGTCTTGAGCTCGTGCGACGCGTTCACCACGAAGTTGCGTCGGAGCTCCTCGACGCGCCGCTCGATCGTCCGGTCGGCGATGATCATCAGGGCCTGGTCCCCCAGCAGCGACACGACCGCACGCAGGCTGTGGTCCCCCTGCTCGGTGTCGACGGTGACCGGCGCCCCGACCTGTCGGGCTTCCCGCACCGCGTTGGTCAGGGCGACGTTGCCGACCGCCTGCATGACGGTCAGCTCGGCCGCCTCGGCAGGGATGCGCAGCAGCTTGCGCGCACCGTCGTTGGCGGCCAGCATCCTGCCCTCGACCGAGAACAGCAGCGCCGGCTGCACGAGCGAGTCGACCAGCTCGCTGCGCCACGGATGCTCGTGCTCCAGCGCCCGGCCGCGCTGACGATAGGCGTCCCCGAGCGTGTCGAGCGACCCACCGAGTCGGTCCCAGGCCTCACCGCCGGGCCGCGGGGCCGGGCCCATGTCCCGGTCGGCCAGCCAGCCGTCGGCGTGGTCGGCCAGCCGGCGCAGCCACCGACCCTCGACCGCGACGGCGGCCAAGCCCACCAGCACGGCGAGCACGATCCCGCCGACGACCCCGGTGGGGCCGGGCCACCAGCGCCCCACCGCGAAACCCCCGACCGCGAGCAGGACGGCGCCGGCAAGCAGCCTGGGGGTCACGAGTCCGCGAACCGATAGCCGACGCCCCGGACGGTCTGGATGCGTGCCGGTTCCTTCGGGTCCATCTCGACCCGCCCCCGGAGCCGGCGGATGTGGACGTCGAGCGTCTTGGTGTCGCCCACGTAGTCGCTGCCCCACACCTCGTCGATGAGCTGGCCGCGGGTGAGCACCCGACCGGCGTTCTCCAGCAGGTAGGCCAACAGCTGGAACTCCTTCGGCGGCAGCCCCACCAGCTCGCCGTCGACGCGGACCTCGTGGCGGGCCCGGTCGACCCGTACACCCGACGCCTCGACGGGGCCCTCGTCGGCGGCCATGCCCGACAGCGGGGAGCGGCGCAGCACGGCCTTGATGCGCGCGACCAGCTCCCGCGTCGAGAACGGCTTGGTGAGGTAGTCGTCGGCGCCGAGCTCGAGGCCGACGACACGGTCGATCTCCGCGTCCCTGGCGGTGAGCATGATGATCGGGACGTCGGACCGGCTGCGGATCGTCCGGCAGATGTCCGTGCCCGACATCCCGGGAAGCATGAGGTCGAGGACGACGAGGTCGGGACGGACGCGCTCCCAGGCGGGGATCGCCTCGGTGCCGTCGTTGACCCACGCCACGTGGAAGCCCTCGGCCTCGAGGGTGATCTTGAGGCCTTCGGCGATCGACTTCTCGTCCTCGACGAGCAGGACCTTGGGCATCAAGCTGCCTTGTAGGGGGGATACAGTGCCAGCGGAGGTGGGCAGTGCGCAGCGAACTGGAGACCCAGACCGATCAGCTGCTCGCCGCGGTCGTCGACATGGGCGAGCAGGCCGATCAGATGCTCGCCGGCGCCCTCCGGGCCGTCGCAGACGGTGACCAGGACACCATCGAGCGTGTCGTCGAGGCCGACCGTGAGGTCGATACCGCCTACGAACGGGTCCAGCACGGCGTGCTGGCCGTGGTCGCACTGCACGGACCCGTGGGGCACGACCTGCGACGGCTGACCTCCCTCGTCCATGTCAGCCTGCACGCCGAGCGGATGGGCGACTACGCCGTCAGCGTGGCCCGGACCGCCGACCGATCGGCCCGGTTCCCGGGTGACGAGGGCCTCACCGAACAGCTCACCGAGATGGGTGGGATCGCCCGGCAGGTGTGCCAGCAGGCCTTCGAGGCATTCGTGCACGCCGATGCGGACGTCGCTCACCGGGCCGCCGCGCTCGACGACGGGGTCGATCGGCTCAACATCGGCATCTTCCACCGTCTGGTCCGCCTCGCCGCCGAGGACGAGGGACGTCTGGAGTGGGCAACACGCATGATCGGGGTGGCGCGCTACCTCGAACGGTACGCCGATCACGGCGTGGACGTCGCCGAACAGGCCCTGTTCGTCGCGACCGGCGAGAATACCGAGCTGTCCTCC
>CAZSQF010000239.1:2601-4813 GCA_964608935.1 uncultured Actinomycetota bacterium
CGGCTCAGTACGGGACGGAGGCGTACTGGCGCAGCTTCTCGAAGCGGTGACGCGCGGTGATCACCCGAACGGTCCCCGACTTGCTGCGCATGACCAGCGACTGGGTGATCGCCCCGCTGCCGGTGAAGCGGACGCCGCGGACGAGCTGACCCGGGGTGATGCCCGTGCACGAGAAGAAGCAGTCCTCGGTGCTGACGAGGTCGTCGGCGGACAGCACCGTGTCGAGGTCGTAGCCGGCATCGACGGCGGCCTGCCGCTCCTCGTCGCTGCGGGGCCACAGCCGTCCGAGGATCTCGCCATCGAGGGCCTTGACGGCACAAGCGGTCACCACGCCTTCGGGGGTCCCGCCGACGCCGTAGAGCATGTCCACCTCGGGCCGCTCGTCCCACGCCGCGAGGATCCCGCCCGCGACGTCGCCGTCGGTGATCAGCTGAAGGCGCGCCCCGGCCTGGCGCACCTGCCGCTTGGCCTCCTCGTGACGGTCGCGGTCGAGCATGATGACCGTCAGGTCGCGCAGCTCGCGTCCCGACGCCTTTGCGACCGCGGCGAGGTTGTCGGGCAGGGGGCGGTCGAGGTCGACGACCCCGGCCGCCTCGCGCCCGACGACGAGCTTCTCCATGTAGACGCACGGTCCCGGGTCGAACATGGTCCCGGCCGGCGCGGCCGCGAGGACAGCGAGCGAGCCCGGGCGGCCCTCCGCGAGCAGGCGCGTCCCGTCGATCGGATCGACCGCGATGTCGACCTGCGGCGCGTTCCCCGTGCCGACGCGCTCGCCGTTGTAGAGCATCGGCGCCTCGTCCTTCTCACCCTCCCCGATCACGACCGTGCCGGCCATCTCGACCGTGTCGAGCACCTTGCGCATCGCGTCGACCGCGGCCTGGTCCCCGGCCTCCTTGTCCCCGAGGCCCTGCCAGCGCGCCGCGGCGAGCGCGGCCGCCTCGGTCACCCGCACGATCTCGATGGCGAGGTTGCGGTCCGGCTTCTCGGCCTCCACAGCAGCTCCTCCGCTCCCCGGACGGCCGCGGTCGACCGCCGCCGAGACGAGCGTAGTGGGCTCGAGGGCCCGATCTGGCGGGAAACCGGCCCGGGGTCGTGGGTAGCCTCGGGTCATGCTGAGCGCCTCACGCCACCGCCTGCTGCGGCTCGCACGGCGGACCGATGCCGACCTCGGGGAGGCGGCGCTGCTCGTTGCCGCCGAGGCGGAGCCCGATGTCGACGTCGACGTGCAGCTGCTGCGGCTCGACGCCCTCGCCGACGGGCTGCGCGCCCGCGGGTTCCGGTCCGCCGACCCACTCGCCGACGCTCACGGGCTGGCCGACTACCTCGCCGACGAGCACGGCTTCGCCGGGGACGAGGCCACCTATCACGACCCGGACAACGGGCTGCTCACGCGCGTGCTCGACCGCAGGTGCGGGCTCCCGATCACCCTGTCGATCCTCTACGTCGCCGTGGCGCGGCGGCTCGAGGTGCCGGCGTACGCGATCAACCTGCCGGGGCACGTGGTCACCGGGATCGCCGGCGGAGAGCGCCCCGTCGTGCTCGACCCCTTCCACCGTGGCCGGGTCCTCGACGAGCCGGCGATCGCCGAGCGCGTCGAACAGGCCAGCGGCGGCCGGTTGGAGTTCCGACGCGCCATGCTGCGCCCGTCCCCCACCGTCAACGTGGTGCGGCGGCTGCTCAACAACCTGACACGGGACTTCACCACCGCCGGTCGTGTGCGCGACGCGCTGTGGACGGTCGAGCTGAAGCTGCTGCTGCCCAACCGGCTCCCCGAGGACCACCGGGTCCACGGCGACCTGCTCGTGCGGGTCGGGCGCTTCGACGCGGCCGCCGAGGCACTGGAGACCTACCTCGAGCAGGTCGGCACGGACGCGCCGGACGTCGAGGAGATGCGCCGGGCGGCCATCCGAGCCCGCGCGCGGCTCAACTGACCGGCGCCGGCCGCGCTAGAAGATCGTGGCCGCGTGCTCGGCCAGCGGACTGCGCACGCCCTTGCTCAGCAGCACGTGCCCGAACAGCGGGCTGCCCTTCATCTTCTCGATCAGCGCCGCCATCCCGCCGTACGGCGAGATGTAGGGGTTGTCGACCTGGCCGAGATCGCCGCAGAACACCACCTTCGAGCCCGTCGCCATGCGGGTCAGCACGACCTTCAGCGCCGACAGCTCGATGTTCTGCGCCTCGTCGACGACGACGAACTCGTCGGTGATCGACC
>CAZSQF010000240.1:0-4805 GCA_964608935.1 uncultured Actinomycetota bacterium
GCTGCCTCTTCGTGCAGCTGTCGTGAGCGCCGGCGGGGCCTGCTCGTCATGCTGGTGATCCTCTCTGGCGTCGTGACCCCCGTCTCCCGACCGCGTGCGGGAGACCTCATGAGATCTGGCCGCCGAAGCTCGTGGCCAGATGGGCGGCCACCTCGGTCAGCGCCTCCGCGACCTGTTCCACGTCGTCGAGCGGGAAGCGTGCGGCGGGGGCGCTCAGGCTGATCGCGGTCGGCAGCCCCGCCCCGACCAGCGGGACCGCGACGCACCGCCCGTCGGGCTCGTTCTCGCCGTTGTCGAGTGCGTACCCCCGCGAGCGGGTCGCACCGAGCTCCTGGAGGTAGGTGTCCACGTCGGTGATGGTGGCGTTGGTCATGGCCGGCATCCCCTCGGCCTCGAGGATCGCGCGGACCCGCTCGCCGGGCAGCATCGTCGCGATCGCCTTGCCGACGGCGGTGCAGTGCACGTGATCGCGGTCGCCCTTCCTGGCGGCCAGCCGCATCGACCTCTGGCTCTCGACGATCTCGAGGTAGACGACGCGGTTGCCGTCGAGCAGCGCGAGGTTGATGGTCTCCTCGAAGCGGTCCCGCAGCGCTTCGAGCAGCGGGCGGGCCCGGGCGGCGAGCAGCTCGAGCTGACGGCCCTGCAACGGCAGCAGGCTCGGACCGACCCGGAACGTGCCCTTTGACTCGTCCCGCTCGAGGTAGCGCCGCGACTCGAGTGTGGACAGATAGCGGAACGCCGAGCTCTTGGGCAGGGCGGTGGCGTCGACCACGTCGGCGAGCGAGAACCCGTTGGGGCTGTGCTGGGCGAGGTCGAGGAGGTCGCACACGCGCTCCACCGCCCGGATCGAGTAGGCCGAGCTCGTTTCACGCTCGCCGTCGGTCGCTGGTCTCATTGAGCGAATCTACACTCCCGCTAGGCGGGCTGAGAGTAGACGGTCTCCCCAGGTGCGGCAAGCGCCATTCAGGTGCGAGCGGTCACGTAGCCGCGGTATACGGGCAATGCAGTGACGGTTGACACTGCTGGGGTGTCTTGGTAGACACATTCCCGTCAAGTGAGACCTGGTCTCGCCAATTGAAACGAGGAAGGCATGCGAGTTCTCCGTGGCTCCGGCGGGACCCACCGCCTGCTCCCTTACCTGATGGCCGTGAGCCTCGTGCTCGCCGCCTGCGCGGCGGACGAGGAGGTGGCCGACGACCCCGACGATGACGACGTCGAGGCGGTCGACGACGACGCGCCCGACCCCGAACCGGCCGACGGCCAGGCCGTCCGGTTCCTGATGGCCGAGAACTTCTGGGCCGATTGGAGTCCGTACGCGTCGACGGCGTTGAGCCAGAAGCGCCTCGAGCGGCACGTGTACGACTACCTCGTCGACTTCCCGACCGGCGACCTCGAGCAACCCGAGCCGAGCCTCGCGACGTCGTGGGAGCAGCTCGACGACACGACCTGGGAGTTCGCCCTGCGCGACGACGTCGTGTTCCACGACGGGCAGCCGCTCACCGCCGCCGACGTGAAGGCGTCGGTCGAGCTCGCGTCCGGGTTCAGCGGCGACAGCGCGTACGCGCTGACGTGGGACCCCGCCGAGGTCGAGGTGGTCGACGACCACACCGTGCGCATCTCCACCGAGGAGCCGTTCGCCCCGATGCTCGCGGAGCTGTGGTGGACCCCGATCCTGTCGGCCGAGTGGCTTGAGGGCGACCCGGCGCGGCTCGAGAGCGAGCCCAACGGCACCGGTCCGTTCCAGCTCGTCGACGATGACGTGAACGTCAAGACCATGGAGCGCAACGACGACTACTGGGGCGAGCCACCCCACATCGAGACCCTGATCTGGGAGTTCATCGGCGACCCCCAGACCCGGCTCAACGCCCTGCTGTCGGGTGAGGCCCACGCGATCGACCGCGTACCGCCCGAGCACCTCGAGATCATCGAGGCCGAGGACGGCGTCGACCTCGTCAGCGTCGCCGGCATCGAGAGCGTCAACCTCTACATCCCACCCGGCCGGATGCCGTTGTGGGACGAGAACCCCGACTTCCGTCGGGCGGTGAACCTGTCGTTCGACCGCGGCCCGCTCGTGGACAACCTCGTGATGGGCGCCGCGGAGGTGGCCGGCAGCTTCCTTCCCACCAACACGCTGTACTACCAGGAGCAGTCGCCGCCGTTCACCGCCGATCCCGAGGGTGCGCTGGAGGCACTCGAGGCGGCCGGTGTGCCCGACGGAGGCCCGCCGTTCGAGATCTGGGTCGCGGAGGGCTTCCTGCCGCGGGCGGTCCCGGTGGTCGAAGCGATCGTCGACCAGATGCAGGCCGTGGGGTTGAACCCCCAGGTGGTGACCAGCGACGTGGCCGGACTGATCGACGACGCGTTCTCCGAGGACGGCACCGGCTCGATGTACCACCTCAGCTGGGCGTCGGCGGGCGATCCGCACCAGGCCGCCGCGGTGTACTCCTCGGCCTTCGCGTGGTACTTCGGCGACGAAGAGCTCGACGCGCTGATCGATGAGGGCAAGACCACGCTCGACCCGACCGCGCGCGAGCAGGTCTACGCCGACCTGCAAGCGCACATGTGGGAGCAGGCATGGCACGTCCCGCTGTACAACTCGGACTTCACGATGGGGAAGGTCAGCTCCCTGGAAGGGGTCCTCGTGCAGCCGCACACGTTCCGCACCGACTTCCACACCGCACGTCTGGCCGACTGATCGGATGACCGGGAGCACCCACGCGACCGCGGTCCGAGCCGGATGAGGGGGCGAGTCCTCCTCATCCGGCTCGGCCACATGGTGCTCGTCGTGCTGGCCGTCCTCACGATCGCCTTCTTCGTGCTGCGACTGGCGACGGGGGATCCGGCCCGGCTGGTCAACCCGCCCGGCACGCCAGAGGAGATCATCACCCAGACGCGGGAGCGCATCGGCACCGACCGATCGCTGGCGGCCCAGTACTTCGGCTACCTGTGGGGAGCCGTCCAGGGTGACCTCGGGACCTCGTTCCGTGGGTCCCAGTCGGTTGCGAACGCGGTGATGACCGCGCTGCCGAACACCCTGATGCTGGCCGGGCTGACGGTCGTGCTGTCGGCCGCGATCGCCGTCATGCTCGGAGCGCTCGCGGCGTGGCGGCCGGGCAGCGTGGCCGACCGGCTCGTGCTGGGCTACGCCGCGCTGGCCCAGGCGACCGCGTCGTTCTGGCTGGCGGTGGTGCTGATCCTGGTGTTCGCGCTGCGGCTGCGGTGGTTCCCGGCGATCGACATGGGGGGACCCGCGAGCTTCGTGCTGCCGGTGACGACGCTGGTGGTGATGCTCAGCCCCGTGCTCACACGCACCGCCCGCCAGTCGTTCATCGAGACGCTGAACGAGGACTACATCAAGGCGGCCCGGTCGCGCGGCCTGCCCGAGTGGCGCGTGTTCTCGGTCCACGGGGTCAAGGCGGCATCGCTCCCGGTCGTGACGCTGATCGGGCTCCAGCTCGGGTTCCTGCTGGCCGGTGCTGTGGTGGTCGAGGCGATCTTCAACTGGCCCGGCATCGGCAAGCTCATCCTCGATTCGCTCGCCAGCCGCGACTTCCCGATGATCCAGGGCGGGATCCTCGTCGCCGCCGTGGTGTTCGTGGTCCTGAACTTCGTCGTCGACATGCTCTACACGATCCTCGACCCGCGCGTGCGGGCGGCGCAGTCATGAGCGACGCCACCGTCGCCGCGGCCGAGCAGGTCGCCCCGGACGCGTCGCGCAGCGGCGATCAGGTCTGGCGCCGCGCGCTCAAGAGCCCGCTGACGATGCTCGGGCTGGCCGGCACCCTCGCCGTTGGCGCGGCCGCCGTGCTCGCGCCCGTGCTCGCGCCCTACGACCCGACCACGCAGAACCTCGCCAACATCCTGGCGCCACCCATCTGGGACGCCGGAGGCACGACCGAGCACCTGCTCGGGACCGACGGCCTCGGCCGGGACGTGGCCAGCCGCCTGCTGTTCGGTGCCCGCAACTCGCTGTTCGTCGCGGTGGCGGCCATGCTGGTGGGCAGCGGGCTCGGGCTCATCACGGGGCTCGTCGCCGGCTTCTTCGGCGGGCGGGTGGACGCCCTGATCATGCGCATCGGAGACGTCCAGCTCGCCTTCCCGTTCATCCTGCTCGCCATCGCCATCCTCGGCGTGGTCCCCGACCGCAGCGCCCTGCACCTCATCCTCGTGCTCGGCATCCCCGGCTGGATCATCTACGCCCGCGTCGTGCGCAGCCGTGTCCTCGCCGAGCGTGAGAAGGACTACGTCGAGGCGGCACGCGCCGTCGGCGCCGGCAGCTGGCGCCGGCTGTTCCGCTACGTGCTGCCCTCGGTGTGGCAGGTCGTCCCGGTGATCGCGCTGCTCGACGTGGGCTTCCTCATCATCATGGAGTCGACGCTGAGCTTCCTCGGTCTCGGCCTGCCGCCGCCGAGCGCGACCTGGGGAGGCATCCTGGCCGAGGGGCGGCGCAACATGGTCGTGTCCGCGTGGCTCCCGGTGCTGCCGGGCGTCGCGATCATGATCACGGTGCTGAGCATCAACCTGTTCGGCGACGGGCTCGCGGCGGTGTTCGACCCGCGCCTGAGCCGCGGTGGCCTGCGCCGAATCATCCCCCCGTCGGCCGACGCCCGGGCGGCCGCGCTGGCCGACCCGACGGCATCCGCCGACCCGCGCGAGCCCGACCTCGCAGCGGCCGACACCGGCCAGCCGCCGCTGCTTCGGGTCCGCGGGCTGCGGGTCGAGTTCCCCGGCCCCGGCGGCAGCGTGCACGCGGTCCGTGGCATCGACCTCGAACTGGTACGTGACGCTTGTGAGCGACTGGAGCG
>CAZSQF010000241.1:0-4735 GCA_964608935.1 uncultured Actinomycetota bacterium
AGCGGTCCGCCATGTTTGCCAGGGCGACCGGGGTGCCGGCGTGGAGCGCCGTCAGCGTCGGTTCCAGCCCGACGGCCCCCGTGATCCCGTTGACGACCAGGTCCGCCTCCATGGCCGCGAGCTCGACCACACCCTCGTGCCCGTCGAGGACCTCGAGGTCGGGACGCGATTCGGCCAGGCGCTTGCCGGCGTCGCGGTCGGCCAGGGCGACGCGGGCGACACCGAACTCGTCGGCGCGCTCGACGATCCCGGTCGCGTCCGAGGCGGCGGCGAGGCCGACGACCTCGAAAGCGTTCCCATGGGCACGCACCACGTCCAGGGCCTGGGTGCCGATCGACCCGGTCGCTCCCAGCAGGACGATGCGCCGGGGCGTCATGAGCGGCGCTCCCCGGCACCCGCGACGATGTCCTGGAGGCGCTCGACGCGGTCGACCGCCCCGACGGCTGCCGGCAGTCGCGACCCGGCACCGAGGCTGTAGGACGCGAGCAGCTGCCCGCAGGCGGCGTCGGCGTCACGGCCGCGCGTGTCCCGCTCGGTCACCTCGGCTCCGCGCTGGCGGACCCGATCCACGAAGGCGCGGATGCGGGCGGGGCTGGGCTCCCGCCACCGCACTCCCGGGGTCGGGTTCATCGGGATGACGTTGACGTGCGCGCGCAGCCGGCGCGCGATCGCGGCGAGTCGGTCCGCCTGTTCGTGGCCGTCGTTGACGTCGGCGATCAGGCACCACTCGATGGTCACGCGACGGTTGGTGGCCCGGCGGTAGCCGGCGACCGCGGCCTCGAGCTCGGCCAGCGGATGGGTCTGGTTGATCGGGACGAGCCCGTCACGCAGCTCGTCGGTCGCGGCGTGCAGGCTGACCGCGAGCGTGACCGGCGCACCGAGCTCGGCCAGCCGGCGGATCCCCGGCACGAGCCCGACCGTCGAGACGGTGATGCTGCGTGCGGACAGGTTGAAACCGTCGGGGTCGTGGAGCCACCGCACGGCCGCCAGGGTCGCCGGCAGGTTGGCGAGCGGCTCGCCCATGCCCATGAAGACGACGTTGGTGACGTGGTCCGGGGCGTCGGCGGGGAGCTCGGTGATCCCGGTGGCGTCCGAGCCACCCGGCGCACCGAGGTGCCCGCTGCGAAGAGCGGCGTCGGCGACCACGACCTGCCGGACCACCTCGCCGGCGGTCAGCTGACGGCGGAACCCGGCCTGGCCCGTGGCGCAGAAGGGGCATCCGAGCGCGCACCCGGCCTGGGTCGAGATGCACACCGTCGCCCGCCGCGGATACAGCATGAGGACGGTTTCGATCGCCTCGCCGTCCGGGAAGCGCAGCAGCAGCTTGTGCGTGCGCCCACCGTCGGCGACCCGGTGGTCGACGAGCTCGGGTCGAGCCGGGGCGAACCGCGCTGCGAGGGTGTCGCGCAACCGCGTCGGCAGATCCGTCATCTCGAACGGGTCGTCGACGCCCCGCACCAGCCAGCCCTGGATCTGGTCGGCGCGATACCGGGGCTCACCGAGCTCGGCGACGAGCGCGTCCAACCCCTCACGATCGAGCGTGTAGGGGTCGATGGGCACAGGGTCGTCCGCCACGGTGGTCTCGCGAGGATGGTCGGGGGCGCCGTCCACCGCCCGAGGGTACGGCAGGGACGCCGGCCGACGGTGCGCGCCCGGCCAGGGCTCACACCATCAACACCTCGAGGGTGTAGAAGCCGACGGGCAGAGCGAACAGGATCCCGTCGACCCGGTCGAGGATGCCGCCGTGCCCCGGCAGGACGGAACCGAGGTCCTTGACGCCGAGGTCGCGCTTGACCATGGACTCGGCCAGATCACCGCCGAACGAGGCGAGACCGCAGGTGACGGCCAGGACGGCCGCGGAGGCCGGCGTGAACATCGGATCGAGCCGCGGGAGGACGGCGACGCCGACCACGACCGCCACGGCCAGCCCCCCGATCAGACCCTCCCAGGTCTTGTTGGGGCTGATGCCGGGCGCGACCCGGTGCCGCCCGAGGGTCACCCCGAACCCGTAGCCGCCGATGTCGGTGAGCGCCGCAGCCCCGATCACGGCCAGGACCGCGACCGCTCCCCCCGACGGACGGGTGACGAGCAGGATCGCGTAGGACGCCAGGAAGCCGACCCACAGCCCGAACAGCGTCGTCGCCGACAGGGTGCGCACCACTTCGCGGCGTCCCGAGTCGCCGAGCAGCCACGCGGTCGCGCCGAGGATCAGGACCGCCACGCCGATGGCTTGGCCCGCGTGTCGCGCCTGGTAGGCACCGAACAGCATGACGAGCGTCGACACCACGAGCACGGGGACCTCGACGCGCAGCTCGACGGCCCGCAGCTTGCGTCCGGCCTCGACGAACGCGATGGAGGTCAGCGCTCCGACGACGACGGTGAACGCGACGGGGTGCCAGAACAGCGACCCGATGAACACGCCGGCGAGCGCGAGGCCCACCACGATGGCGACGGGGAGGTCGCGCCCACCGACGTCGCGCCGTGCTGCCCCGATGTCCGCGTCGTCGTCGCGGTCACGCCCCGCACCCATGCGCCTCCGCCGGTCGTCTCGCCCCCGTGGCCCTAGACCTCGAGCAGGTCCTGCTCCTTCTGCTCGAGCAGCCGGTCGATCTGGGCGACGTGCTTGCCGGTCAGCTCCTCGAGCTGCTTCTCGTGGCGCTCGTGCTCGTCGGCCCCGACCTCGCCGGCGTCGTCGAGCTTCTGCATCGCGTCGCGTGCGCTGCGCCGCACGTTCCTGACCGCGATCTTGCCGTCCTCCGCGGCCTGCTTGGCGAGCTTGATGTACTCGCGCCGCCGCTCCTCGGTCAGCTCGGGGAACACGCACCGGATGATCCCGCCGTCGTTGGCGGGGTTTAGGCCGAGATCCGAGTCACGGATCGCCTTCTCGATCTGGTCGACCGACCCCTTGTCGAACGGGTTGACGATCAGGATCCGCGGCTCGGGCACCGAGAAGTTCGCCAGCTGCTGCAGCGGTGTCGGCTGGCCGTAGTAGTCGACCATCACGCGGTGCAACAGCTGCGGGTTGGCACGTCCGGTCCGGATCGCACCGAAGTCCTCGGCCACCTTCTGAACCGCCTGGTCCATCCGGTGCGACGCATCACGAATGATCTCGTCGAGACTCATCTGGACTCCTCCGGGGTCACCCGGCCACGGGGCTCGGGGTCTCGGCGCGGACCAGGGTGCCGACGGGCTCGCCCCGGACGACCCGCCGGATGTTGCCGTCGCGGAGCAGCTCGAACACCACGATCGGCAGCCGGTTGTCCATGCACAGCGAGATGGCCGTGGCGTCCATCACCTTCAGCCCCTTGTTCAGCACGGACAGGAAATCGATCTCGTCGTAGCGCTCGGCGTCGTCGTGGACGCGCGGGTCCCGATCGTAGACCCCGTCGACCTGCGTGCCCTTGAGGATCGCATCGGCATCGATCTCGAGCGCACGCTGGGCGGCGGTGGTGTCGGTGGTGAAGTACGGCGCGCCGAGCCCGGTCGCGAAGATGACCACGCGACCCTTCTCGAGGTGGCGGACGGCGCGTCGACGGATGTAGGGCTCGGCGATCTCCTGCATCCAGATCGCCGTCTGGACCCGCGTCTCGACTCCTGCCTTCTCGAGGGCGTCCTGCAGCGCCAGGGCGTTGATGGCGGTCGCCAGCATGCCCATGTGGTCCGCGCTGGAACGATCCATCCCGGCCGCCGCCGGAGAGTTGCCCCGGAAGATGTTGCCGCCGCCGACCACGATGCCGACCTCGGTGCCGTCGGACGACTTCAGCTCGGCGATCTCGCCAGCCACCTGTCGCACGATCGTCGGGTCGATCCCGCCCTTGACCTCGGGATCGGAGAACGCCTCGCCCGAGAGCTTGAGCAGCACACGGTGGAACGGAGCTCGGTGCGCCACGGGACCTCCCGGTCGTCGACGGCCCGCCTGCCGGTGGATGCTAGCCGTCCTGCTCCGTGGTCAGGCGCCGACCTCGAAGCGGGAGAACCGGGCGACCTCGACCTTCTCGCCGAGGACCGCCTGCACCTCGCTGATGGCCTGTGCGACCGTCTTCGAGTCGTCGAGCACGAACGGCTGGTTCAGCAACACCCACTCCTCGTAGGCCTTGCGGACCTTGCCCTCGACGATCCGCTCGACGATGTCGTCGGGCTTGCCCTGCTCGGCAGCCTCCTTGCGGGCGAACTCCCGTTCCCGGTCGAGCAGCGCGGCGTCCACCGCTTCCTCGGACACCACCAGCGGCTTCATGGCCGCGATGTGCATCGCGAGATCCTTGGCCAGCTTCTGGAAGGTCTCGCCCTTGGCGACGAAATCCGTCTCGCACGACAGCTGGAGCAGCACGCCAACCTTGGCGGGCAGCCCGGGGTTGGGAGCGTGGAGGTAGCTGTACACCAGGCCTTCGGCGGCGGTGCGCTCGGCCGCCCGGGCGTCCATCTTGGCCCCGGTGCGCTCCCGGACGAGCTCGGCGGCCCGGTCGAGGTCGCCGTCGGCGTCCTCGAGCGCCTGCTTGCACGCCATCATCGGCGCGTTGGTCAGATCGCGCAGCTTCTTCACGTCGGCGGCGGCAATCGCCACGATGGTTCCTCCTGGCAGCGGACCCAGGTCCGTGATGTGGTCTGGCGGTGAGGTCGGAGAGGGTCAGCCCTCGCCGGATGCCTCGCTCGCCACGGGCTCCTCGGGCGCCGGCTCGCTGGCCATCTGCCCACCCGGGGCCGGCTCGTCACCGGCCGCACGCGTCGCCTGCTCGGC
>CAZSQF010000242.1:0-4672 GCA_964608935.1 uncultured Actinomycetota bacterium
GACGGCACCGGTGCGCGTGACCCGCGCGCGCACCGCCGCCCCCCCCCCGCGCCCGACCCGGGTGCGCCGGCCTGGCGGCCGGCGCAACCGTCTGGGTGGGGGGATCAGTAGCCGGGGCGCTCCTCGCCCTCGTCGTCGTCGCCACCGGCCGCGGCCTGGATCGCGGCGCCGTCCGCGGCGACCACCCACCAGACGTCGTTGACGCCCTGGCCCTCGACGTCGCCCGGGCTCGCGTCGGCCGCGAAGTAGTACAGGGGCTGGTCGGCGTAGGTGACCTGCTCGCTGCCGTCGTCGCGCGTGATGGTCGCGAGCAGCGCGGCGTCGACGCCGTCACCGGCGGCGACCTCGCCGTCCACGGTCAGGGGCGGCCACGCGTCGGCGCAGTCGTCGGTGCAGACCGATTCACCGGCCGGATCCTGCGTGAACAGGTACAGGGTCATCCCGTCGCCGTCGACGAGGAGGTCGCCGAGGTCGCTCGATCCGAGCGCGACCGTCGCCGCGGCGGCGGCGTCGTCCTCGGGTGCGGCGTCGTCCTCTTCGGGCTCGGCTGCCTCGTCCTCGGCGGGATCGTCGGCGGCCTCGTCGGCCGGCTCGTCGGCGACGGGCGCGTCATCGACCTCCTCGCCGCACGCTGCGGCCACGAGCGCCAGCACGGCCGTCATCGCCAGCAGTCCAAGGGTCCTTCGCGACCGGAGCATGTCTTCTCCTGTGATGTCGGGACACCGGGCGCCTTCGGGCCGGCGCCTCACACAGGGATACGGGCGGGGGCGGCAGGACGGTTCGCGGTGGACCGGGTCAGAGGGTGTCCCCCGAAACGCGCCGCTCCACCGCGAGCAGCAGGCCGGGATCGTCGCGCAGGACCGCGCTGACGTCGAGGGCGTCGGGGATCGAGCGGCCACGCGCCTGGAGCTCGACGACGACGGCGCCGGCGAGGTCCTCGTCGGGGACACCCGGCAGGCCGACGCCCGCGGGGATGAGCACGCGGTGCACGGCGCCGTCGACGGTGACGTCGTACTCCCCCGGCACGATCTCGCGGATGTCCACGGGCAGCCTCCTGCGTTCGACGGCGCACGACGATAGCGGCGCCGAACCACCGGAGCGGGTAGCTGTGAGCCGGAAAACCGGATCGGCGCTACCCAGTCGTGCGTCCGGCATCCGGTGCACGGCCGATCAATACCCGAGGCGGCCGAGCTGCTTCGGATCGCGCTGCCACTCCTTGGCGACGGTCACATGGGTCGACAGGTACACCTTGACCCCGAACAGCACCTCGAGCTCGCGGCGCGCGTCGGTGGCCGCCTCCTTGAGCGTCTGCCCGCCGCGTCCGATCACGATGCTCTTCTGCGACTCGCGCTCGACGTGGATCGTCGCGTGGACCTCGACGAGGTCATCACGGTCGTCGGACGGCCGCACCTCGTCGACCGTGACGGCGACCGAGTGCGGCAGCTCGTCGCGAAGCCGACCGATCACCTTCTCGCGCACGATCTCGGCCGCGAGCTGGTTCTCGGGCTGGTCGGACACCTCGCCGGCGGCGAACAGCCGAGGGCCCTCGGGCAGGTGCGACACGAGCACGTCCACGAGCCGGTCGAGGTTGTCGCCGGTCGCCGCCGACACCGGGACGATGTCGGCGAACCGGCGCCCCTCCCCCATCAGCCCGGCGAGCCGGTCGAGCTCGGGCAGCATCCGGTCCCTGGCGGCGAGCCGGTCGACCTTGTTCGCGATCGCGACGACCGGGGTCCTGACGTCGGCAAGCTCGCCGGCGAGGAACCCGTCGCCCGTGCCGACGCCGCCGGCGACGTCGACGAGGAACGCGATCAGGTCGACCCCGGCCCAGGTGTCGCGCACCAGCTCGTTCAGCCGCCGCGACAGCAAGGTCGTGGGCTTGGCGAGCCCGGGGGTGTCGAGGAACACCAGCTGTGCGTCCTCGCGGGTCACCACACCCCGGATCGCGTTGCGGGTCGTCCCCGGCACGGCGGTGACGATCGCGACCTTCTCGCCGACGAGGTGGTTGAGCAGCGTCGACTTGCCCACGTTCGGGCGGCCGCACAGCGCGATCAGGCCCGACCGGTGGCCGGCGGGGACGGGATCGCCCGCGCCGGCAACGATGCTCTCCACGTCGAGGTCGCGGCCTTCGGTCACCGCTGTTGGCCCTGGGACAGGCGCTTCGGACCGAACCCGTGCGGTAGGAGGTCGGTGATGTGGGTGATCAGCGGCCGTCCACCGTCGCCCGACGAGTACACGGTGGCGTCGGGACCGAACTCGAAGATGGTCTGGCGACACGCGCCGCACGGCGTGCACGGGTCGTTGCCGTCCCCGACCACGGCGACCGCGACCACCGGCCCGCGCACGCCGGCGGCCACCATCGAGACGATGGCGGTCTGTTCGGCACAGGTGGTCATGCGGTACGAGGCGTTCTCGACATTGACGCCCTCGAACACCTCGCCGCCGTCGGTCACCACGACCGCCCCGACCCGGAAGTCGGAGTAGGGGACGTAGGCACGCTCGCGGACCGCACGGGCGCGGCGCAGGAGGTCGGCCTCGTCGTAGGTGGTGCCCTCGTGGGTCGCATCGGGTCTCATCGGCGCTCCTCGACGGTGGGGCGCCGGCGGCGCCGCCGTGCCCCGATGCTACGCGAGGAACGTCCCGCCATAGCGGGTCAGCGTGTCGAGGTCGTCGCCCCGTGCGATCAGTCCGTGGCGGCGTCGTCCCCGTCGTCGCCGTCGGGACCGCGGGCCACCAGCACCTTGCCGACACGGCGCCCCTGCACGCTTTCGATGGTGATGCCGAGCCCGTCGAGCTCGATCGACTCGCCCTCGACCGGGACCCGGCCGAGGGTGGCGAACACGAGCCCACCGACGGTGTCCCATCCCTCCTCGGGCAGCTCGACGCCGAGCAGCTCGTTGAGGTCGTCGACGCCGAGCCGGGCGTCGACGCGCAGCACGCCGCCGTCGAGCACCTCGACGAGCGGCTCCTCACGGTCATGCTCGTCGACGATCTCGCCCACGATCTCCTCGAGGATGTCCTCGATGGTGACCAGCCCGACCGTCTCGCCGTACTCGTCGACGACGATGGCGAGGTGCACGGCGGCAGCCTGGAGGTCGCGCAGCAGAACGTCGCAGCGCTTGGTCTCGGGCACGAACGTCGCCGGGCGCACCAGGTCCTCCCACCGGCCGGTCGCGTCCGCACCCGCGACCCGCTCGAGGAGGTCCTTGGCGTACACGACCCCGACGATCACGTCCGGGTCGTCGCTGTCGTGGACGGGCACGCGCGAGTAGCCGTGCTCGAGGATCGTCGCCACGACCTGGTCGAGCCCGGCGTCGCGCGCAACGGTGACCATGTCCGGTCGCGGTGTCATGATCTCGCGGACGATGGTGTCGGCGAGCTCGAAGATGGAGCGGATCATCGCCCGCTCCTCGGGCTCGATCTCGTCGTCCTGCTCCTCGTCGTCGGCGTCGAGCTGGCGCAGCTCGTCGTCCGACGCGTACGGCCCGGACACCTCGTGGCGGCGCGGCACCAGCGCGCGCCCGGTCCAGACGAACACACGCGCCAGGGGCTCGAGCCCGCGCACGATCGCCCGCCCCGACGGGGCCAGGCGCAGCGCCGACGACTCGAGGTGGCGAAGGGCGACGGTGCGGGGGGTCACCTCGCCGAGGACGAGGCTGGCGGCGATCACTGCGACCACCGCCGTGACGACCCCGGCCGTCCCACCGATCAGCCGCCACCCCAGCAGGGTGGCGATCGCCACGAGCCCGACGCGCGACATCACGGTCAGCACGAGCAGCACGTTCAGGCTCGACGCACGGTGTTCGGCCAACCACAGCAGCTGTGGGGCGCCGCGCCGGTCCTCCTCGTCGAGCCGGAGCGCGCGCACGACGTTGAGGCGACTGACGATCGTCTCCACCGCCGCCAGATAGGCGGTGACGGCCAGGAGCACGACCGCCGCACCGAGCCCGACGACCTCCACCGTGGTCACTCGGCCCGCCCTTCGCCCGGCCCAGGACCCGCCGCGTACGCCGCGAGCAGCTCGTCGGTGAGCCCGAACATCGCGCGTTCGTCGGCCGGGTCGGCGTGGTCCATCCCGAGCAGGTGCAGGATCCCGTGCACGGTCAGCAGACGCAGCTCGTCCTGGCGGCTCCGATCGAAGCGCGGCGCCTGCTCCTCGGCGACGGCGGGGCACAGGACCACGTCGCCGAGCACCGCCGGCACGTCCGGAGGCGACTCGCCGGGCTCGTCGATCGGGAAGGCGAGCACGTCGGTGGGCCCGCGGTTGCCGAGGTGCTCCTGGTTCAGCGCCGCGATCGTGTCACGATCGACGAGCAGCACCGACAGCTCCATGTCGCCGGGGACGCGCTGGCGGTCGAGGACGTGACGGGCGAGCGCGAGCAGGTCGTCGGTGTCGACGTCGACGTCCTGCTCGTCCGCCAGGTAGACGGCCACGGTGGGTCAGCCCTCTCCGTCGACGGACTCGGCGTGGGCGGCGTCCCAGGCGTCGTAGGCCTCGACGATCCGCTGGACGATGTGATGGCGCACCACGTCGCCGGCCTCGAGGTAGCTGAACGCGACCCCGTCGATGCCGTCGAGGATCTCGCGCACGATCCGCAGGCCCGAGCGCTTGCCCGTCGGCAGGTCGACCTGGCTGATGTCGCCGGTCACGACCGCCTTCGAGTTGAACCCG
>CAZSQF010000243.1:0-4624 GCA_964608935.1 uncultured Actinomycetota bacterium
GCGTCTACGAGATCAACCGCAATTTCCTCAACGAAGGCCTGAGCCCCAAGCACAACCCCGAGTTCACCATGCTCGAGTCCTACGAGGCCTACGCGGACTACCACGACGTGATGGACCTCACGGAGGCGTTGCTGCAGCGGTCGGCGCATGAGGCCGTCGGGTCGCTCGAGGTGTCGTACCAGGGCCGGCCGCTGTCCCTGGCCGGCCCGTTCCGGCGTGTGTCGATGCTCGAACTTGTCCAGCAGGCGACCGGACAGGACGAGCTGTCCTACGACACCGACCTCGCCGAGCTGCGCTCGCTGTGCGACTCGCACGGCGTGCCGTTCGTGGACGGGTGGGGAGCCGGCAAGCTGTTGACCGAACTGTACGAAGCGCTCGTCGAGGGCGAGCTGTGGGATCCGACCTTCGTCATCGACCACCCCGTCGAGGTGTCGCCGCTCGCCCGTCGTCATCGCTCGCAGCCACACGTCACCGAACGGTTCGAGTTGATCGCGACCGGGCGAGAACTCGCCAATGCCTTCTCGGAACTGACCGACCCGGCCGACCAGCGGGAGAGGTTCGAGGCACAGGCACGCGCCAAGGCCGCCGGCGACGTGGAGGCGATGCCCGTCGACGAGGCCTACCTGCGCGCGATGGAGCTCGGGATGCCGCCCAACGGTGGGCTCGGCGTCGGCGTCGACCGAGTCGTCATGATGCTGGCCGACGTCGCCAACATCCGCGACGTGATCCTGTTCCCGACCCTGCGCCCCGAGCAGGCATAGCCAGGCCTGCCACTCGTCGCGACCGTCGCGGCGGCCGGGATGGCCCGCGGGGCCGGATTCTGCACTGTTCCAATGCTTGTCATACTTGGTTCTTCATTTCCCTCTGTTCTCTCTTATCTGATTCTATCGAATAGAGATTCGATATCAGTCATGATGTACCACACGCTGGCAACGGACGGCCGACGGCCTGAAGTAGCCTCGCCACGCACGCCCAGATGGACCCACCCCCAGATGTCGGGGAGGACGGCACACCGGTGGCTCGAAGCACCTCGCTGCTCGGCGTCGCGGCGGCCGTGGTCGGCGGCGTGGTGGCCGGCTACGCCGCCGAGCGGGCCGTGCTCCGGCGCGCGCGGCCGTCCCTGCCGCCCGCCGATGCGCCGCTCGGCAGCCTCGAGGGCGAGATCGTCGAGGTGGCGGGCCCCGACGGCCTGCGGATCGTCACCGAGACCTACGGCCCCGACGACGCTCCGCAGGCGGTGCTGGTGCACGGGTGGCTGTCGACCGGACGCATCTGGCACGAGCAGGTGGCCGCGCTCTCGGACCGCTTCCGGCTCGTCACGCTCGACCTGCCCGGTCACGGGCGCACCCCCGAACCGGAGTCCCGCCGCTACGACCTCGACCTCATGGGCGACGCGTTGCGCGCCGCGGTCGAGGAGGTCAGCCGTCCCGGCCCGCTGGTCCTCGTCGGCCATTCCCTCGGGGGCATCACGGTGCTCAATGCCGTCCGCCGTCACGGTGACGTGTTCGACGACCGCCTCGCCGGCGTCGCGCTGATGTCGACGATGTCGCGGGCACGTGTCGGACGGGGCGGCCGTGATGTCGGCTACCGGGGGGCGGTGCAGCTCGAGCGGCTCGCCCGGCGGGTCACGCCCCTGCTGCGGCGCCCCGCGATCGCGGGCCTGGCCAGCCGGCTCACGCCGGGTGCGTCTGACGTGTCCTACCTCGTCACGCGGGCGATGGCGGTCGGCCCGGACGCCTCGTCGCGGGTCGTGGAGTTCGTCGAGCGGCTCGCGTTGGACAGCGGCGCGGACGTCCTGCTCGGCCTGACGGAGGCGGTGTTCGGTGCCGACGAGGACCTCGGGCTCACCGCGCTGACCGTGCCCACCGTGATCGTGGTCGGCGAGGAGGATCGGGTCACCCCGCCGGCGCTGTCCCGGCGGATGGTCGACCGGTGCGCCCAAGCGGAGCTCCTCGAGCTGCCAGGAGTCGGACACGCCACGCCGCTCGAGGCGCCAGCCGAGGTCAACCAGGTGATCGAGCGGTTGGTGGCCGGCGCCGGCCGACAGCGGGCCGACTCCGACGGGGAGGTCGCCTGATGGCGCTCGGGCTCGCCGATGTCCGGGTCGGCACGTGGACGGCCCCCGGGTCGGTGTCGGGATGCACCGTGGTGCTCCCGCCGGGCGGCACGCTCGGGGCGGTGGCGGTCCGCGGCACCTCGCCCGGGACCCGCGAGGCGGCCGCCCTCGGGCCGGCCGGGAAGGTCATGGAGTGCCACGGGGTCGTGCTGTCGGGGGGATCGGCGTACGGGCTCGCGACGGCCGACGGGGTGATGCGCTGGCTCGAGGCCCAGGGCACCGGCTACTCCGTGGGCTCGGGGCTGGTCCCGATCGTCGGGGCGGCGATCGTCCTGGACGCGGCCGTCGCGGATCCCGCGTCGCGCCCGGGCGCCGACGCGGGATGGGCCGCGTGCGAGGCCGCGTCGGTGGAGGACCCACCCGAGGGCGGTGTCGGGGTCGGCGCCGGCTGCACCGTGGCGAAGGTCGGCGGGCTCGCGCATGGTTGGCGCAGTGGTCAGGGGATCGCGGTACGGCGCGCGGCCGGGGTCACGGTCGGCGCGATCGTCGCGAACAACGCGGTCGGTGAGGTGGTCGGCGACGACGGCAGCTGGATCGCCCGCGCCCGGATCCCCGACGACGCACCCCGGTTCCCGACCCACGGCGGCACGCTGCTGGAGGGAGCACCGGCCGCCGGCTCGGCGTCCCACGACGGCGGCCCGACCGCCAACACCGTCATCGGCTGCGTCGTGACGGACGCGCGGCTCGACAAGCGCGGGGCGCACCGCGTCGCCGACCTCGCCCACTCGGGGGTCGCTCGGGCACTGCGACCCGCCCACACCGAGGCCGACGGCGACGCCCTGTTCTGCCTCGCCACGGGGCGGGTCGACGCCACGCTCGACCTCGTCACCCATCTCGCCGCCGAGGCGGTCGCCGAGGCCGCACGCCGGGGACCGCTGACCGCCACGGGCCGTGACGGCGTGCCGGGCCTGGCCGACTTGGGGGCAGGCTGACCCGCAGCGGTACCTTGCTGCCCGCATACCCGGGAGGATCCGCGTGTCGTCCGAGCCGATCCCGACGGCGGCGCCGTCCGTGCGGTCGCTGCGCGAGCTGGCGCGCGCCGTCACCGACTGCACGGCGTGCACGCTGCACCGGGACCGGCTGACGCCCATCGTCGGGCAGGGTCCACCGGACGCCCGCCTCGTGATCGTCGGGTCGGTCCCGCGCCGTCACGAGGACCTCCACGGCGACCCCTACGCCGGCGCGATCGGCAACGTCCTCGACCACGCCCTCGGCGAGGCCGGGCTCGACCGCGACCAGGTGCGGCTGACGACGGTCGTGCGCTGTCGCCCCCGGCACGACCGGTCGCCGACCGACGCGGAGGTTCGCACGTGCCGCCGCCACCTCCTGGCCGAGCTCACGCTCGTGTCCCCGGAGGTGATCGTGTCGCTCGGCGCGTTCCCCACCGGGGTGCTCCTGGGGAGGACGATCCCGATCGAGCGCGTCGCGGGCTACCGTCTCGACGTGTTCCAGGGCATCACCCTCGTCCCGACCTACCATCCGATCGACGTGGTCCGGGGGGCTCCCCTGGCGGCGGGTGCACTCCCGCGCGACGTCAAGGTCGCGAAGGCGGTCCTCGACGGGGACCTGGCCACGGGGGCCGAGGCGTTGGCCGAGCAGCGCGCCCGCGAAGCGGCGCACGGCTGACGGCGAGCAACATCCGCGAGGAGGTCGGGTCTGCGGAACGGTGGCGGACCGACGGACGGCGAGGCGCGAGTGCAGACGGCGGAAGTGTCACTGCGCACCACGGGCCCGGCAGACACCCGGGCCATCGCGGCCGCGACCGCACCGATGCTCCAGCCCGGCGACGTGATCGCTTTGAACGGCGAGCTCGGTGCCGGCAAGACGTGCTTCGTGCAGGGACTCGCCCGAGCGCTCGGCGTCGACGGGCGCGTCACCTCGCCGACCTTCACGCTCGTGCGCACCTACCCGGACGCCGACCTGCCGATCGTCCACTGCGACGTGTACCGGCTTGACACGCTCCAGGACGTGCTCGACCTGGGGGACGAGGTGATGGCGCCGGACGTCGTGACCTGCATCGAGTGGGGTGACGCGGTGGTGGCGCTGCTGCCCCCCGATCGACTCGAGGTCGAGCTGCGCCTCGGGGCGCCGGGTGCCGACGGCGGTGCGGACGGCGTCCGCCGGATCCGACTGCGCGGCGTCGGGCGCTGGTCGGTGCGGGTGCCCGAGCTGACCGAGGCGTGCCACGCGTGGCTGGATGGAGCCGTCTGATGCTCGTGCTCGGCCTCGAGACGTCGACGCTGCGATCGTCGGTCGCCCTCGTCGACCACGAACGCATCGTCGCCTCGGCCAGTCTCGGCGTGCCACGCCGGCACGGCGAGTTCGTGGCGCCGGCGATCGAGTTCTGCCTCGCCCAGGCCGACGTGGATGTCGATCGGGTCGCCGGTGTCGCGGTGGGGCTCGGCCCGGGCCTGTACACGGGACTGCGGGTCGGGATCGCCACGGCACAGGCCTTCGCGGCGGCACGCCAGCTGCCGGTCGTCGGGCTGTGCGGGCTCGACGTGCTCG
>CAZSQF010000244.1:0-3348 GCA_964608935.1 uncultured Actinomycetota bacterium
GAGAACGAGTTCTCGGTCGGCGAGCTGATCCACCTCACCAGCCTCAAGGGTGGCCGCGTGAGCCTGGTCGAGATCCGCATCCCCGACGACGACGGCCGTCGCAGCCCGCAGGCGGTCCAGGATCTCGACCTGCCGAACGAGGCCGTCCTCGTCGCGATCTTCCGGGGCGACCAGACCGTCATCCCGGGCGGGGACACCGAGGTGCTGCCCGGGGACGAGATCGTGGCGCTGACCACGCCCGAGCTCGAGGAGCGCCTGTCCCGGGCACTGCTGGGGCGTGGCTGATGCCTGACCGCCCCCGGCGCTCGGCATCGCCGCTGCAGGGCAGCGTGCGTGGCGTGTCCTTCGTCATCGGGCTGGGTCTGGCGGTGCTGCTCGGCGGCCTCGCGATCTCGACCGTGTTGGTCTGGCTGCTGACGTGAGCGTCATCCTGCGCCCGGGTGCCGACGACCTGAAGCTCATCGGCTTCTACCTCGGCAAGGTGCTGCTCGGGCTCGGGCTCGTCATGCTGGTGCCGGCCGTGCTGGCCGTGTTCGAGCAGGCCTGGAACGCGGCCAGCGCCTTCGTCATCGGCGCGAGCCTGTGCATCGTCGCGGGCGCCACCAGCGACGCGACCCTGGCCACGCGACGAGCGCTGACGTGGGCGCACGGCATGGTCATCGTCGCGCTGGCGTGGCTCATCGGGGCCGTGTTCGCCGCCATTCCGATGTATCTGTCAGGGCGCTTCTCGGACCCGCTCGCGGCCCTGTTCGAGGCCATGTCGGGGCTGACGACCACCGGCATGTCGGTGATCCACGACCTCGACCACACCCCGCTGGCGGAGGACTTCTACCGCCACCTGCTCCAGTTCGCAGGCGGCCAGGGGATCGTCATCGTCGTGCTGTCGCTGTTCGCCGCCGGCGGGGCCCGGATCGCGACGCTGTACGTGTCCGAGGCCCGCGACGAGCGCATCCTGCCCAACTTCATCCGCACGGCGCGCTTCATCTTCCTCGTCGCCGGAACGTTCTTGGTGCTCGGGACGAGCGCGCTGTTCGTCGCCCTGCTGACGGCCGGGTTCACGCCGGCCCGGGCCCTCTACCACGCCATCAGCCTGTTCTTCGCCTCGTTCGACACCGGTGGGTTCTCGGTGATGCAGGCGTCGATGATCTATTACCACTCGGCGACGGTCGAGGCGGTCGTCCTGTTGATCATGATCGCCGGCACGCTGTCGTTCGGGCTGCACTTCGCGCTGTGGCGTGGCGATCCGCGCGACCTCCTGCGGCATCTCGAGTCCCGCACGCTGGCCATCACAACCTCGCTGCTGTTCGTGGGGGTGTGCTTCGGGCTCCTGCGAGCCGGCACCTACGACTCCATCGAGGCGCTGTTCCGCAAGGGCTTCTTCACCCTGATCTCGGCCGTGACGAGCACGGGCCACCAGGTCAACGTCGGTGACACCTACCTCACCGACTGGGGGGTGCTCGCCCCCGCCGCGATCGTCGGCGCGATGGCGATCGGCGGGATGGCGTCGTCGACCGCCGGCGGGATCAAGGCGATCCGGATCGGGATCGCGTTCAAGACCCTGGTCCACGACATCCGACGCATCCTGATGCCCGAATCCGCCCTGGTCGTGACGACCTACCACGCCGGCGGCCGGCGGGTCCTGCGATCGGAGACGGCGCGAGCAGCCACGACGGTGCTGCTGCTGTTCGTGATCACCTACCTGGTCGGAGCCGTCGTCGGGCTGCTCTACGGCCAGTGGGACATCACCCAGACCCTGTTCGAATCGGTGTCGGTCGGCTCCAACATCGGCGTGTCGATCGGCGTGGTGTCGCCCGACATGCCCAACGGCCTGATGGCGGTCTACATCGTCCAGATGTGGCTCGGCCGGCTCGAGTACGTGGCGGTGTTCGCGCTGCTCGGCTACCTCGTGTCGCTCGCGCGCGGACGGGCGAAGGCATCATGACCGCCCCCACACGCCGTCGCGGCCACACCCGCTGGATCCTCGTGGTGACCGTCGTCGGCCTCGCCCTGATCGTCGCCGGCGTGACCGCGCTCGAGGCGATCGCCCCCGAGGCGGACCGTCCCGATCTGGCGGTGGCAGGGATCCCGCCGCTCGCGCTCGACGAGGATCGTGCCTGCACGCGCCGCGCCGACGACACCGTGGCCGACGACGTGCGCGAGGAGTTCGCGTCGGGCGGTCGGGTCAGCTCGACCCAGGTCTACCTGTGCCCGTCGGCCTTCGACCGCGTCGAGGTCACCTACGTCGGCGAGGTCGTCGGCGAGGTGCTGCGCCGGCGTGGGGGTGCCTGGGCGCAGGTCAACGACGACGCGTACGCGCTGGAGCTCGGGCCGCTGGTCGGGCACCGCGAGCACGCCGGCTTCAACACCGGCATGTCGGTGTGGCTCCCCGACGGCCTGCACGAGGACATCGAGGAGGTGGGCCGGCCGGGCCGGCGAGGTGACGTCATCCTGGTGCGCGGGATGTTGCTGCGGGCAGACCCCGACGACGGTGGCGGCATCACCATCCGGGCCCACGAGCTGGAGCTGCTCGCCGCATCGGTCGACGTGGAGGCGCCGCTCCACGTCGTCCAGGCCGGCGTGGCGGCGCTCCTGGCGATCCTCGCGATCGCCGCCGTCGGCTGGTCACGACGCGTCCGGCAGCGGTAGGCGCCGGCCGTCACCGCTTGTCGGTGAGGCCCGCCTCCTGGGACGACGGGCACAGCGGCTCGACCACGCAGTCCTCGCACCGCGGCCGCCGCGCGTCGCACACCCGCCGGCCGTGGGCGATGAGCAGGTCGGACACCTCGAGCCAGCGCTCCGGCGGGAACAGTCGCATGAGGTCGCGCTCGATCTTGGTCGGATCCCGCTCGCGCGTGAACCGCAGCCGCCGGGCCAGACGTGCGACGTGGGTGTCCACCACGACGCCCGCGTGGCGTCCGAAGCCGTTCGACAGGACCACGTTGGCGGTCTTGCGGGCCACACCGGGCAGGGCGACGAGCTCCTCCATGGTCCTCGGCACCTCGCCGCCGTGCTCCTCGAGGAGGATGCGGGCGGTGGCCTGGAGGTTCTTGGCCTTCTGGCGGAACAGTCCGAGCGAACCGATCAGCTCCTCGATCCGCTCGAGCGGGGCCGAAGCCATCGCCTCGGGGTCGGGCAGCTCGCGGAACAGGCCGGGGGTGACCTCGTTGACCTTGACGTCGGTCGACTGGGCCGACAGGACGGTGGCGACCAGCAGCTGCCACCGGTCGGTGAAGTCGAGCGCGATGCGGGCGTCGGCGTGCTCGACCGCGAGCAGGTCGAGCACGACCGGCGCGCGCAGCGTCTTGCCGCGCTCGCGGGTGAGGTCGGGGCTCGTCATGGCGGGGCAGC
>CAZSQF010000244.1:3448-4623 GCA_964608935.1 uncultured Actinomycetota bacterium
GTGGCTGAGCGACGACGCGCCCGAGTGGATGCACGAGCTGTTGGTCCGGCTCTTCGACGGGCTGCACCTGGGCGCGCTGCTTGCCGACGTCGAGGACGAGACCACCGAGGACGACACCACCGAGGACGAGAGCACCGAAGAGGAAGAGGTCGAGGTGGAGGAGGAGATCGAGGTGATCGAGCTCGATGTTGAGGATCTCGACGAGGAGGAAGAGGTCGAGAACGAAGAGCTCGAGGACGCCGGGACCCCGAAGGGCCTGATCGTGTCGACCGTCGCCAGGTGCGCACCGGTCGGTCCGGGATTCGGCGGCGTGTTCGCCGGGCTCGCCAACCACGGCGCGTTCGTCGTCGCCGCTGCCCACGGCAACCCCGCGTTCTCCTACGGCGACGAGGGCTCGTACGACCTGACCAAGCTCGACGACGCCAACGCGCTGTGTGACGCCATCGCGGGGCACGACGGCAGCGAGGGCGACCCCGAGGGGCTCGAGGACGAGACCACCGACGAGACCGACACGGACGCCGAGGAGACCAGCGACATCGACGAGGGTGACGACGAGACCCTCGACGTGGACAGCCTCGCCGACGAGGACCTCGAGGAGTCGCGTGTCCGGGTCCTCGGAGCGCTGAACGAGCTCCGCCAGCTCAGCCAGGGCGACAACGGGCGCCGCGACGAGGCACACGCACGCCGCGACGCCCCCAATGGGCAGGACGACGATGGGGACGACGAGGTGAGCAGCACCACCAGCGGAGGCCCTCCGGCCGAGCGCGGCAACGGCCGGTCCCCCGACCGCGGCGGTCCGCCGAGCACGCTCGGCGGCAGTGCGTCGAACGACCGGGGGCCGGGCAACGGTCGCGGCCCCAACCGCTGACAGCCGCGGGGTCCGGCTCCGAGACGGGGCGGCCGATCCGGCCGCCCCGTCTCGGCGTCCTGGCCGACGGCTACGACGACTCGGTCGGGACCACGACGGTGAACGTGGTCCCCTCCCCCAGCAGGCTGTCGACCTCGATCGTGCCACCGTGCCGTTCGACGGCGTGCCGCACGATCGACAGCCCTAGCCCGGTCCCCCCGGTCTCGCGTGAGCGCGCCAGGTCGACCCGGTAGAACCGTTCGAAGATCCGCGACAGGTCCTGCTGCGGGATGCCGATCCCGGAGTCACGCACGGTGACGACCTGGCA
>CAZSQF010000245.1:0-4595 GCA_964608935.1 uncultured Actinomycetota bacterium
GCGGCATCGTCGAATACACCTATGAGATCACCAACGCCGACCGGACCGTCGGTGCACGGCTCGGCGGAGCGATCGGCCTCGAATTCGGTGAGGAGGCCCCGCAGGGTCTCGCCCGGCTCCGGTTCGGCGGCTCCGCCGGCCAGTCGTTCGGGGCCTATGCGACCCAGGGGGTCGAGCTGGTGCTCGACGGGGAGGCCAACGACTACGTCGGCAAGGGCCTCGGTGGCGGCCGGATCGTGATCCGCGCACCGGAGGACGACGCTGGCGATCCGGTCCTGGTCGGCAACACCGTGCTGTACGGGGCCACGTCCGGTGAGCTGTTCGTCGCCGGCCGCGCCGGCGAGCGGTTCGCGGTGCGCAACTCGGGCGCGGTCGCGGTGGTCGAAGGCACCGGCGACCACGCGTGCGAATACATGACCGGCGGGACCGTCGTGGTGCTCGGGCCCACGGGCCACAACGTCGGGGCCGGGATGAGCGGCGGCGAATGCTTCGTGTTCGACCAGCGGGGTGACGTGCTCGCGCGCGTCAACCGTCAGCTGGTCGAGGCGCGTCGGCCGGACGGCGGCCAGATCGCCCAGGTCCGCGAGCTGGTGGAACGGCACGCGACCCTGACCGCGTCACGCCGCGCCACCATGCTCCTCGACCGCTGGGACGAGACCGCCGAAGGCCTGTGGCGCATCGCGCCCAAGACCGAGCTCGAACGCGTCGCTTCCGCCGAGGCGGCCGGTGCCAAGGCCGACTGATCCCTCCTGCGACCCCGGTCGGGCCGCGCGGACAGGGCCGGCCCGCGTACGGCCGATAGCCTGCGCAACGGTCTGGCGGCAGTGCCGTCCGCCGGGCTCCCGTCCGCAACTCGTTCGAAGGTGCCCGGTGCGCGTCGGTCGTCTGCTCCCGCTGGTGGTGGCTGCCGCCCTGCTGGCGTCGTCCGCACCGAGCGAACCGGCGCAGGCGCAGTCGCTCGAGGAGCTGCAACGGCGGCTGGCCGACGCCCGGGCGGAGCGGGAGGCCCTGGAGGAGCGGCTCGCCTCGGCGGCGGCCGAGCTGGAGGAGCTCGAGGTCCGCATCGCCAAGCTCGAGGACGAACGGGAGTCGCTCGGACGCGAGCGGGCCGACCTCGAAGCGACGCTCGAGGACCTCGGAGCGGTGATCTCGTTGCGGGTCCGCGAGACCTTCAAGCACGGAGCCACGCTCGACCCGGTCGCGGTGTTCCTGGCCAGCGACGACGCCGGAGCCGCCCTCGCGAAGGCACAGACGGTCCAACGCCTGGTCGCGGGTGACCGCGTGAGCAGTGACGAGGTGGCCGCCACCAGGATCCGGCTGCTGGCCGTCGACGACCGGCTCGCGGAGCGCGAACAAGAACTCGCGGACGCCGAGGCACGCCAGCGGGAGGTCGCCGCGCAGCTGCGGGACGACCTGGAGGCGGCCGAGCAGCTCGAGCAGCGACTGACCGCGGAGGAGCGGCGGGAGCGGGAACGCGTCGAGCGTGCGCGCCGGGAGCGCGAGCGACGAGAACGCGAGCGACGAGAACGCGAGCGCCAGGCGCGTGCGCAGGCCGCCAGCTCGTCGGGGTCGTCGTCGGGGAGCGTGTCGTCCGGCGGGATGGCCTGCCCGCTCGATCGCCCCCGGCACTTCACCGACACGTGGGGTGCGCCGCGTTCGGGCGGTCGCGGCCACCGTGGCACCGACATCCTCGGGGCCTACGGCATCCCGGTGCGCGCCATCACCAGCGGTGTCTGGACGGTGCGGCGTCCGGGGCCGAGCGCCGGGAACTGGGGCGTGCTTCGCGGGGACGACGGCAACCACTACTGGTACATGCACCTTCAGAGCCACACCGTGTCGAGCGGCACGCGGGTGAGCGCGGGCCAGCAGGTGGCCACCAACGGCGACACGGGCAACGCCCGCGGGACCCCCCACGTCCACTTCGAGCTGCACCCGGGCGGGGGCTCGGCCGTCAATCCCTACTCGCTCCTGCGCAGCGTCTGCTGAGCCCGGGTCGGCGCCGTGCGTCGAGCGGCCGATATCCGTGGCGCCAGCTGGGCGCTGGAGGGCGAGGGAGGTACGTTCGACGGCGCGAACAACCCGTCCGACGACAGGGCCCCCAGGTGAGCGACACGACCGTCGAACGGACCCGGGTGCGGCTGTCGAACGCCGTCGTCCGGTTCGCCGGCGACTCCGGCGACGGGATGCAGCTGACCGGCGACCGCTTCACGACCCAGTCGGCGCTCGCCGGCAACGACCTGGCGACCCTGCCCGACTTCCCGGCCGAGATCCGAGCGCCGGCGGGCACGCTCGCCGGTGTCAGCTCGTTCCAGCTCCACTTCTCCGACCAGGACATCCACACCCCCGGCGACGCGCCCGACGTGCTCGTCGCGATGAACCCGGCCGCCCTGATGAAGCACCTCGAGGCTCTCAAGGCGGGTGGCACGCTCGTGGTCAACAGCGATGCCTTCACGGACCGCAACGTCCAGAAGGCGGGTTATGACGCCAATCCGCTCGAGGACGGCACCCTCACCGACTATCAGGTCCACGAGGTGCCGCTGACGGACCTGACGCTGCGGGCGCTGGAGCAGCACATCGAGCGGGGCGAGCTGAACAAGAAGGAGGCCGAGCGGTGCAAGAACATGCTCGCGCTCGGCCTGGTTTCGTGGATGTTCTCCCGACCGATCGACGAGACGGAATCGTGGCTCGAGAAGAAGTTCGTGGACCGGCCCGAGATCGCCGATGCGAACATCACCGCGCTGCGCGCCGGCTGGAACTACGGCGAGACCACCGAGGCCTTCACCTTCACCTACGAGGTCCGCGCGGCCAAGCTCACCCCGGGCCGCTACCGCAACATCACCGGCAACCAGGCGCTGGCCTACGGACTCATCGCGGCGAGCGTGCGCTCCGGGCTGCCGCTGTTCTACGGGTCCTACCCGATCACTCCGGCCTCCGACATCCTGCACGAGCTCGCCCGTCAGAAGCACTTCGGCGTGTCCACCTTCCAGGCCGAGGACGAGATCGCCGCCATCGGATCGGTCATCGGCGCCGCGTTCGGTGGATCGCTCGCGGTCACCGCGTCGTCGGGTCCGGGCATCGCCCTCAAGACCGAGGCGATGGGTCTGGCCCTGTCGACCGAGCTGCCGCTGGTCGTGGTCAACGTGATGCGTGGTGGGCCCTCGACGGGATTGCCGACCAAGACCGAGCAGTCCGACCTGCTCCAGATGCTCTACGGGCGCAACGGTGAGGCGCCGCTGCCGGTCGTCGCTGCGAGCTCCCCGGCCGACTGCTTCAACGCCGCCATCGAGGCCTGCCGGATCGCGCTGACCTACCGCATGCCGGTCGTGCTCCTCTCCGACGGCTACCTCGCCAACTCCGCCGAGCCGTGGCGGCTGCCCGACGTCGACGACCTGCCGTCCATCGACGTCGAGTTCGCGACCGAGCCAAACGGTGAGGACGGGGAGTTCCTGCCCTACCTGCGGGACCCCGACACGCTGGCGCGGCCATGGGGGCTGCCGGGCACGCCGGGCCTCCAGCACCGGATCGGCGGACTCGAGAAGGAGGACGGCACCGGCCACATCAGCTACGAGCCCGCCAATCACCAGCACATGACCGAGCTCCGGCACGCCAAGGTCGAGCGCGTCGCGGACCGTCTCCCCCCGCTGGAGGTCGAGGATCCGAGCGGCGAGGCCGACGTCCTCGTGGTCGGATGGGGGTCGACCGAGGGGCCGCTGCGCGCCGCATGCCACGCCCTGCGCCAGCGGGGTCGTGACGTGGCCCGCATCCACCTGCGCCACCTCGCCCCTCTCCCGGCCGAGCTCACCGAGCTGCTGCGCGGCTACCGGGTCGTGATCTGTCCGGAGAACAACATGGGGCAGCTGTCGATGCTGTTGCGGGCGCGCACGCTCGTCGACGTCAAGTCCTACAACCGGGTCACGGGGCAGCCGTTCGCCGCGGGTGAGCTGACCGACGTGATCGAGCAGGAAGGGTTCGGGGGCAGCCAGACGCCGTCGACCGACGATCGGGAGGTGCCGGCGTGACCGGCAACGACAGCAAGCTGACCAAGAAGGACTTCACCTCGGACCGCGAGGTCCGCTGGTGCCCGGGGTGCGGTGATTACGCCATCCTCGCGGCGGTCCAGTCGTTGCTCGCCGACGTGGGCGCGCGACCCGAGAAGACCGTGTTCGTGTCGGGGATCGGGTGCTCGTCCCGCTTCCCCTACTACGTGGACACCTACGGCATGCATTCGATCCACGGGCGCGCGCCCGCGATCGCGACCGGCCTCGCGATCAGCCGCCCCGACCTCGACGTCTGGGTCGTCACCGGCGACGGCGACGGCCTGTCGATCGGCGGCAACCATCTCGTCCACGCGCTGCGCCGCAACGTCAACCTCACCATCCTGCTGTTCAACAACGAGATCTACGGGCTGACCAAGGGGCAGTACTCACCGGCCTCGCCGCTGGGTGCCATCCACAAGTCGACGCCGATGGGCTCGCTCGACCGCCCCGTCAACCCGGTCAGCCTCGCGCTCGGTGCCGAGGCGACGTTCGTCGCGCGCAGCATCGACCGGGACCGCAACCACCTCACCGAGGTCCTCACCGCCGCCTACGAGCACC
>CAZSQF010000246.1:0-2066 GCA_964608935.1 uncultured Actinomycetota bacterium
CGTCGCCCTCGTGTTCGCGCCGGCGTTCCTGTGATCCTCGCCCACCCACGCGTGGCCGCCCGGACAGGGCCACCGCCCTGGGGGGCGGTTTCGGACACGACCGCCCTCTAGGGTCCCGGACCGGACCGGAGGGCGATCGTGTACGACATGCTGCTGGTGGTCTTCGGCCTGCTCGCCCTGGCGGCGGTCGTCCTGCCCCTGTACCTGCGCGAGCGGCTGATCTCGTTCCCGATCCTCATCGTCGCGATCGGCATCGGGGTCGGGGCCTTCGTGGCCGAGCCCAACTTCTTCGACCCCGTCGCGAACGGGTTCATCGCCGAGCACGTGTCCGAGTTCGCGGTGATCGTGGCCCTGACCGGCCTGGGGTTGTCGATCGACCGGAGGGTGTCGTGGCGCGGATGGATGACGACGTGGCGGCTGCTCGCGATCACGATGCCCCTGTCGATCATCGCCTCGGCGTGGCTCGGCTGGTGGGTCGTCGGTCTCGCGCCGGCCGCGGCGATCCTGTTCGGCGCCTCGCTCGCCCCGACCGATCCGGTGCTCGCGGTGGACGTCCAGACCGGCCCGCCGACGACCGGTGAGCCCGACGCCGACGAACCCGACGAGGTCCGCTTCGGGCTCACCTCGGAGTCGTCGCTCAACGACGGGCTCGCGTTCCCGTTCACCAACCTGGCCGTCTTCCTCGCCGTCGCAGGGTGGGCGCCCGGCGAGTGGCTCACCGAGTGGCTGCTCGTCGACGTCCTGTACAAGATCGTCGGCGGGGTGGTGATCGGCGTGATCGTCGGCTGGCCGCTCGGCAGGCTCACCCTCAAGCTGGTCGGCCCCGGCGGCGAGGGCGGCATGTTCGCCCACGACGAGGGGCCGGCCCCCGCGGTGACGGCCCTGGCGTTCACGCTCGTGTCGTACGGCATCACCGAGCTGCTGCACGCCTACGGCTTCATCGCCGTGTTCGTGACGGCGTACGTGATCCGCAACATCGAGCGTGAGCACCACGTCCACGACCACCTGCACGAGGGCGCGGAACAGCTCGAGCTGTTCGCAATGAGCCTGGTGCTGCTCCTGCTCGGGGGAGCCATCGGCGGCGGCCTGTGGCAGCACGTGACCTGGGAGATGGTGGCCGTCTCGCTCCTGCTGGTGCTGGTCGTCCGGCCGCTGACGGGCTGGCTGGGTCTGCTCGGCAACCACGGCGCGACCCGTGACGAGAACGCCATGATCGCCTTCTTCGGGATCAAGGGGCTCGGGTCGATCTACTACCTCGCCTACGGGATCAACCGCACCGACCTGGTCGAGGCGCACGCGCTGTGGGGGCTGACCGCCGCGGTGATCGCCACGTCGCTGATCGTCCACGGCCTCGGGGCACGACCGGCGATGGCGTGGCTCGACCGCCGCCGCGAGGAGCCCCGCTCCCTCAGCGCGTGAGCGTGCCGAGCGCGACGACCCAGGGCCGGCGCCGGTCGAGGATCGGGTCGGGCCGCACCTCGACGGTGAGGTCGGACACGCCGTGGGACGCGAGCAGCGCCTCGACCTCGGCCTCGACCGCCCCGGACACGTAGACGTTGCCGAGCACGGGGTCCTCCCGCTCCTCGAGGTCGTCCGAGGTGCGGTAGCACGACAGATACACCGGCCCGCGGTCGAGCAGGCGCAGGAGCGCTGCCAGCGTCGGTCGCCACGCCGAGCGTGGCAGGTGGGTGAACGCGCCGGACAGCCACAGCCCCCCGAACGACCGGTCACGGAACGGCAGGTCGTGCAGCGGCGCGCGGACCAGCGGGTGGCGGGGCAGGAGCATCCGGGCCTCGCGGAGGGCCCCGAGCGACAGGTCGACGCCGACCGGGTGGACGCCGGCATCGCGCAGCAGGCGGAGGTCG
This sequence comes from uncultured Actinomycetota bacterium, assembly GCA_964608935.1. GTDB lineage: Bacteria > Actinomycetota > Nitriliruptoria > Nitriliruptorales > Nitriliruptoraceae > CAZSQF01. The sequence continues at coordinate 1,866 of CAZSQF010000246.1, forward strand.
TTGGCGGGGCCGCAGCCCCCGTCGAGCACCAGCACCCCACGATCGGCACGATCCGCGAAGCGGCGGACGTCCGCGACCGGTCGCTTCAGGCGTAGCGACTCCTGGTACTCACGCGCGTGCTCGTCGTAGGCGGCGACGCTGCTGAGGGTGCGCCCGTCGAGGTCCACGCCGACTCCTGCCCTGACGACTCCTGCCCTGACG
>CAZSQF010000246.1:2166-4589 GCA_964608935.1 uncultured Actinomycetota bacterium
GGTGCGCCCGTCGAGGTCCACGCCGACTCCTGCCCTGACGACTCCTGCCCTGACGTGGAGGGGCCGTCCACGCCGCCGGGATCCTACTGACCCCCCGGACCCGTCACGTCCTCGACGGCTCCCACCACCGGCACGATCTCGGCCACCCCGCTGGACTCGAGGACCTGCCGGACCCGGTCGTTGGGGGCGGCCAGGGCGATCTCGCCGGCCTGTGTCCGGGCCCGCTTGATCGCGCCGACGATCACGCCGAGGCCCATCGAGTCGAGGAACTCGACGCCGCCGAGGTCGACGACCACGCGGGACGAGCCGTCGAACTGGGCCTGCATCAGTGCCTGTTGGAAGTCCGGGGCGGTGGCCACGTCGAGCTGGCCGCGGACGGTGACCGCGATCCAGCCGGAGCGCTCGTGCGTCTCCACCTCCAGGAGGTCCACGGCTCCCTCGTCGTGCGGCGGCGGGCGGCTGGCGTGACGCTAGTCGGCCGGACGCTACCGTCCGCACGTCCGGCCGGAGGAGGCGCGACGGACCCGCGGGACGTGCTCGAGATGCTGGCCCGGACCTCGCCGTCCGGTGACGACGCGGGCCTGGTGCACCTCGAGCGGCTGCCGGCGCGCCGACCCGAGACCCTCGCGCTGCCCGACGACCTGCCGGCCGCCCTCACGACCCGGCTCGAGCTCGGCGGCATCGACGCGCTGTGGTCGCACCAGGCCGAGGCGCTCGCCCGCGCCCGCGCCGGCGAGCACGTGGTCGTCGCGACCGGCACGGCGTCGGGCAAGAGCCTGTGCTACCAGCTGGCGGTGCTGGACCGGCTCCTGGCCGACGACCGCGCGGTGGCGCTCTACCTCGCGCCGACGAAGGCCCTGGCGCACGACCAGCTGCGCGCGGTCCGGGACTTCAAGCTGCCGCAGGTGCGCGCGGCCGTTGTCGACGGCGACACGCCCCAGCCCGAGCGGGACGCGATCCGTCGCACCGCCAACTGGCTGTTGACCAACCCCGACCTGCTCCATCACAGCGTGCTGCCCAACCACCGGTGGTGGGGCGACCTGCTGCACCGGCTTGCGTTCGTGGTCGTCGACGAGTCGCACGTGGCCCGCGGGGTGTTCGGCGGGCACGTCAGCCTCGTGCTGCGGCGGCTGCGGCGGCTGGCCGAGCGCTACGGCGCCGATCCCACGTTCGTGTTCGCGAGCGCCACCGTCGGCAACCCGGGCGCGCACGCCGCCGCGCTCACCGGGCTCGACGTCGCCGAGGTGGTCCGGGACGGCTCGCCCCGCGGGCCGCTCGATCTCGCCCTGTGGCAGCCACCGTTCGTCGACGACGAGGCCACCACGCGCCGGTCGTTGCTCGCCGAGGCCGGCGACCTGCTGGCGTCCTTCGTGGGCGCCGGCGTCCAGACCCTGGTGTTCGTGCGCAGCCGCAAGGGCGCCGAGGTGGTGGCCCTCAACGCCCGGGAACGGCTCGGGGACGCCGCGGACACCGACGGACGGCCGCTCGCCGCGGCCGTGGCCACCTACCGCGCGGGCTACCTCGCCGAGGAGCGCCGGACGCTGGAGGCCGACCTGCGTGGCGGCCGCCTGCGCGGGGTCGCCGCGACCGAGGCCCTGGAGCTCGGCATCGACGTGGCCGGGCTGGACGCCGTGGTCCTCGCCGGCTGGCCCGGCACGACCGCGTCGTTCTGGCAGCGCATCGGACGGGCAGGACGTGCCGGCGCCGCCGCGGTCGGCATGCTCGTCGCGCAGGAGGACCCGCTCGACCACTACCTCGTCACCCACCCCGACGAGCTGGTCGGGCGCGCTCCCGAGGACGCGATCGTCGATCCGGCCAACCCCTACCTGTTGGCCCCGCACCTGCGCTGTGCGTGCCAGGAGGCGCCCCTCGACGACGACGAGGCCGTGCGCTGGTTCGGCGACACCGCCCCCGGGCTCCTGGCCGCCGACGTGGACACGGGGGTGCTGCGGCTGCGTGGTGGCCGGCATCACTGGACCTCACGTCGGCGCGCCGCCGCCCAGGTGAACCTGCGCTCGGCGGGGGGCGAGCCGGTCCGGATCGTCGACGCGGCGACCGGGGCGGTGATCGGCGACGTGGACGAGGCCCGCGCACACCGCCAGGTCCACACCGGCGCGGTCTACCTCCACCAGGGGCGCCAGCTCGTCGTCGTCGAGCTCGACCTCGACCGACGGGTCGCGCTCGCCGAGGACGCCCCGAACCTGACCCACACGACGCGGCCGCGTTCGGACACCGACGTGCGCGTGGTCGAGGAGCTCGACGCGGCCGAGTGGCAGGAGGTGGCGGTGCGCCTCGGCCGGGTCGAGGTCACCACGCAGGTGACCGGCTACGACGTGCTGCGGCTCGGCTCCGACGAGGTGCTCGACCGCATCGACCTCGACCTGCCACCGGTCGAGCTGGTCACCGTGGCGGTGTGGTACGCG
>CAZSQF010000247.1:0-4528 GCA_964608935.1 uncultured Actinomycetota bacterium
AAGCTGCCGCGGCCCTCGACCCCGAAGTCCTCCGCCATCGTGATCTGCACGTTGGCGACGTACTGCCGGTTCCAGGCCGGGTCGAGGAAGGTGTTGGCGAAGCGCAGCACGAGCAGGTCGAGCACTTCCTCCTTGCCGAGGAAGTGGTCGATGCGGAACACCTGCGACTCGTCGAAGGCGGCGCGCAGGCAGGCGTTGAGTTCTCGCGCCGACACAAGGTCGCGGCCGAACGGCTTTTCGACCACGACCCGACCGTGCCGGTGCAATCCGACCGTGGCGAGGCGCGCTGTGACGGTCTCGAACACACTGGGCGGGATGGCGAGGTACAGCAGCGGGCGCTGCCGCCCGTCCAGGGCCGCCACCAGGTCGCAGTACAGCTGGGGGTCGTGGTAGTCGCCCTGGACGTAGCGCAGCGAGCCGGCCAGCCGTGTGAACGCGGCCTGTCGCTGCGGCGTGTCGAGCACGACGCTGCCGCGGGCACGATCAACCAGCTCGTCCGTGCTCCAGCCGCTGCGGCCCAGGCCGATCACCAGGTCCGGCAGGAGGTGCTGCTCGGCGAGGCGGAACAGGGCCGGAAGCAGCCTCCTTCTCGCGAGGTCGCCGGTGGCGCCAAAGAGCACCAGCGCGTCGCTGCGCGGGGGCGTGCCGTTGCCGGGCGCGCGACTGATGGTGTCCGCGCCGGCGCTCATGAGCGGAATCCGTGTCCACCGAACCGGTCACGCAGCACCGCGACCGCCTTCATCGTCGGGGCATCTGCCTGGCGGGATCCGAACCGCGCGAACAGCGCCCCGGCAATCGTGGGTGCCGGGACCGCAAGATCAATGGCCGTCTGCACCGCCCAACGGCCTTCGCCGGAGTCCTCCGCGTACCCGCGCACCCCGGACAGCTCCGGGTCTGCCGCGACCGCCTCAGCGAGCAGGTCGAGCAGCCACGATCGGACCACGCTGCCGTGTCGCCACACCTGCAGCGTCGCCGGGACATCGATCGGAAGCTCCGACGCGGCGAGCAGCTCGTACCCCTCCCCGTAGGCCTGCATCAACGCGTACTCGACACCGTTGTGCACCATCTTGACGTAGTGCCCGGCACCGGTCGGGCCCACGTGCGCGAAGCCGCCGTCGGTCACGAGCGCGTCCATGACCGGGCGCAGGTGCGCGATGTCCGCTTCCTCTCCGCCGGCCATGATGCTGTAGCCGGCCTCCAGGCCCCAGATGCCGCCACTCACGCCGGCGTCCACGAACGCGATCCCACGTCCCGCCAGCTGATCGGCATGCCGCTGCGAGTCCATGAAGTTGGCGTTGCCACCATCGACCACCAGGTCGCCGGTACCGAGCAGATCCGCCAGCTGCTGGATCGTCGCATGCGTTGCGCCGCCGGCCGGAACCATGAGCCACACGACCCGACGGGGGGGCCCGTCGAGCGCCGCTACGAGCTCTGCCAGTGACGTGACATCGGCCAGGTCCGAACTCACGTCGTAGCCCACGACCTCGTGACCATGACGGCGGAGCCGCTCCGCCATGTTCGCGCCCATCCGGCCGAGGCCGACCATCCCGATCCTCACACCGACTCCTGACGTGCCTGTTTGTTCAGCACAGCGGGCAGGTCGGTCCTGCCGTCTCGGTGCCCTGAACGCACCGACAGGGCGGACGCTTCCATCGTCGCGCCGCAAGGATGCCATGCCAGAGGTGCACGTCAGTCCCACGCGGAGCCGAACGTCACCAACGTCGATTCCCCGTCATAGGAAGGCCGAGCAGACTCACGCCTCGGGGAGTCGGAGGCCAGTGGTGCCATCCATGTCGAGCCAGTACTCGCCCGAGTGGTGCACAAGACGCAGCATGACACCGTCGCAGCCAGGGCAGCGCAGGATCGTGCCCATGCCCCCGGGCTGGTATGCCGACAGGCTTCCGAGCATCCCGCTACGGCCACAGGCCCGGCAGGTCATCCATGCTGTGGTCATCTCCAGCCTGAACACCTCGGCGAGCACGCCCGCAGCGGCGTTGCCGTCGAGCTTCAACCTCGCATCATCCATGTGCATCTCTCCCTCTGTGGCGGCACGCGCTCACCAGCCAGTAGGCCCGAACCGCTCGGTCCGGATGCGGTCGGGAGCGTGGCCAAGCTCGACCAGCGCCGTGGCCACGTCCTCGACCAGCAGGGTCGGGCCACACACGAACACGAGCGGCCTGTCGCCTGGCGGGTAGGCAACCTCGCCGAGCATCGGCGGGTCGATCCGGCGGGCATACCCATCCCACCCGGGCGGTTGCCGACGGGTCAGGGTGTGCACGACCCGTAGCTGGTCGTCATCGCGCTGCAGCTGCGCAAGTTCGTCCCGGTAGATGATGTCGTCGTACCCGCGCGACGACACCAGCAGCGTGGCGCTCAGACGGCTTGCTGCCGCCTGCCGGTGCCGGAGCATGGCCATCAGCGGGACCACACCCGAGCCACCACCGACCAGGAACAGCGGCCCACCCCGGTCCACGTGCCACGTGAAGTACCCACCGATGGGGCCCCGCAGCTCCAGGCCGTCCCCGGTCCGCAGCACGTCCACGAGATAGGGCGACACCTCGCCATCGTCGAGCCGCTCGACCGTCAACGCAAGGCCGTCGTGCTCGGGGGCCGACGCGATCGAGTAGCTGCGCTGGGCCTGGTAGCCGTCCGGCGCCGTCAGCCTGACGTCCACGTGTTGGCCGGCCAGGTGGCCGGCCCAGTCCGCGACGTCGAAGATCAGGCTGATGGTGGTCGTTGTCTCCTCGACCCGCTCGCGAACGACGGCGACCTGCCAAGCGAGCGCCGGTCGTGGACGCAGCGGATGATCGGTGCGCGACACCGTCAGTCCCCCCGATAGCGCTGTTCGGCCCACGGGTCGCCGTAGTTGTGGTAGCCGAGCTGCTCCCAGAACCCGGGCTCATCCCGGGCCAGCAATTCGAGGCGCCGGACCCACTTGGCGCTCTTCCAGAAGTACAGGTGCGGTACCAGCAGCCGTGCCGGCCAGCCGTGTTCGGACTCCAGCGGCTGGCCCTCGTACTCGTAGGCCACCCATGCCCGCCCATCGAGAACGTCCTCGAGCGGAATGTTGGTCGTGTACCCCCCGTCGCAGACGGCCAGCACGTGCTCTGCCACCGTCTCGACCTCTGCGAGCAGAGTGTCGAGGCTCACACCGTGCCAGCTCGTCCCGAACTTGGACCACTTGGTGACACAGTGGATGTCCACGGTGATGTCCTCGGACGGCAGGGCCAGGAACTCTTCCCACGTCCAGGTACGCGGATCGTCGATCTCCCCATCGACGGTCAGATTCCATGCGTCGAGCTCCGTGTGCGGCGTCGGTCCCGCAGACAGCACCGGGAAGTCGAAGGTCTCGTACTGCCCTGGTGGGAGCAGGTCCCGGCCCCGCTGGCGCCTGTGTCCCTGGAAGCCCGGTGAAATGAATCCCTCAGACATGACTGCCTCGGTGGGTCGGCGCCCTGCCAGTTTGCCTGACCGCGGCCGCGGCCGCTGCCCGGACTGATCAGAGCCCCCTGGGGAGTGGCCTCACGCCGAGGTCGTCAGGCCGCGCGGGCTGACGTACAAGGTGACGTGCCACCAGTGGTTACCCGTCGGCGTGTTGGCCATGCGGATCTTCCCGACGACCTGGGGTGCACAGGTGCAGCGTGTCCCTGGTGTCGGCCCAATCCGCCCACCGCAGCCGAGGCCACGCCGCGTTCAGGTCGGTGCCCTGCTCGGCCATCATGTGGTCAGTCTGCGTCTGCGTGGGTGTGCGATGTCAAGTCGTGGCGTGAACACCAGGTGGTCTCCAAGGTCCAGTTTCTTCGTGGCCTCAGCGTCGGTCGTGCAGCCTTCCGTTGAGCAGGGGGAGGATCGGTGGACCGGCGCCGATCATCCGGGCCGGTAGCCTTGCCTTCGTGACCAGGTCAGAGAGTGCGGAAGAGGAGTCGAGGCTGACACCTCGCGGCGCGGCGACGAGGCGGCGCATCATGGAGGCCGCAGCCGAGCTCATGTACGTGAAGGGGGTCAGTTCGACCACTCTGGACGAGGTCCTCGCCGCGAGCGGCACGAGCAAGTCGCAGCTCTACAGCCACTTCGCCGACAAGGAGCAGCTGGTCCGCGCCGTGGTCCTGCTCCGCGCGGAAGAGATCATGGAGCGCGAGCATATTGCGCTACAGCGCCTCAGATCGTTCAATGGTCTGGTTCGGTGGAGGGACGCACTCGTCCAGCGCAACGCACTGAAAGAGGGCGCGTACGGCTGCGTTGTCGGCTCGATTGCCGCAGAGGTTTCCGACCAGGACGAGGTCGCTCGCGTCGCGCTGGCGGAGACCTTTGACGAGTGGGAAAGACTCATCGAGGCCGGCCTGCGTCGCATGCAGGATGCCCGGACACTCGCTGCCGATGCCGACCCTCGGAAGCTTGCGATCGGGTTGATGGCGGCTCTGCAAGGGGGCTACCTGTTGGCCCAGGCCGCTCATGACGTCACACCGATGGAGATTGCGCTCGACATGGCGCTCGATCATGTCAGGGTGTTTCTCTCGGCCTGATGAGT
>CAZSQF010000248.1:0-4527 GCA_964608935.1 uncultured Actinomycetota bacterium
GTGGCGCAGTGCCTCGACCGCCGTGCCGTTGAAGCGACTGATCACCCGGTTCGCGATGAACGCCGGCGCGTCGGCGCACGGCACCGCGGTCTTGCGCAGCGTCCCCGCGAGGTCGAACGCGGTCGCCACCGCCTCGTCCGACACGCCCTCGGGCCGGATGACCTCGAGCAGAGGCATGACGGTGACCGGGTTGAAGAAGTGGAGGCCGACGACGCGCTCTGGGTGCTCGAGCTCCGCCGACATCTCGGCCAGCGACAGCGACGAGGTGTTGGTGGCCAGCACGGCGCTGGCGTCGACCACCTTCTCGACGTCGGCGAAGATGGCCTGCTTGACGTCCATCCGCTCGACCACGGCCTCGAGCACCACGTCGCTGCCGGCGAGGTCGTCGTCCGCCGTGGTGTAGGTCACCAGCCCCTTGAGGAAGCGCGCCTTCCCCTCCTTCAGCCGGCCCTTCTGGACCCGCTTGTCGAGCTCGCCCTCGATGTGGTCACGCGCTGCCGACAGCACTTCGTCGTCGAGGTCCTTCATCACGAGCGGCACCTCGAGCCGGTGCAGGAACAGCGCACCGAGCTGGCGACCCATCAGCCCCGCACCGACGATCGCCGCACGGTTGATCGGCCGCGGGTCGGCTTCGGGCCTCCAGGGCTGACGCTTCGCGCGCTGCTGGGTCAGCCCGAACGAGTACACCGCGGCCTGGGCCTGACGCGCGGGCAGCAGCTCGGCGAGCGCGTCCTGCTCGCGTTCGCGGCCTTCGTCGAGGTCTCCGCCCCGGGCCGCGAACTCGATCAGCTCGAGGGCGAGGTAGGGCGCACGCGTCGCACCCTGCGTCCGACCGTCGGCCATCGCCCGCGCGTTGGCCAGCGCCTCGTCGAGCTCGTCCTCGTCGGCGTCGGCGGCAGGGCGGGCGAGCTCCTCCTCGCCGGTGACGAGCCGCTCGAGCAGCGCCATCGAGTCGTCGAGGAAGGTGGCGGAGTCGATCAGCCGGTCGGCGAAGCCGCGCTGGAAGGCCTCGTCGGGCCGCATCATGCGGTTGTTGTCCAACGCATTGCCGACGATGACCTCGACGGCGTTCCTGGCTCCGGCGACACGCGTCACGAGCTGCGTGCCGCCCCACGCGGGCACGATCGACAGGAACACCTCGGGGAAGGCGATGGCGGCAGCGCCCGTGGACAGGGTGCGATGGTCGCAGTGCAGGGCGATTTCGAGCCCTCCGCCCAGGCACGCACCGTTGATCGCGGCCAGGGTCGGATACGACAGTGCGGCGATGCGTGCGAACGCGTCGTGCCCGACGCGACCCGCCTCGCGGGCCCGGTCGGTGTCGATGCCCTCGAACTCGCCGAGGTCGGCCCCGACCGCGAAGACGAACGGCTTGCCGGTGAGCAGCAACCCCTTCACGTCGTCCTGGGCCTCGAGCTCGTCCATGGCCTCGTTCAGCGACCGCAACGCCTGCTCACCGAAGGTGTTCGGCTTGGTGTGGTCGCGACCGTTGTCCATCGTGAGCACGGCCAGCCGACCCGCACGCGGCGCGTCGGTGTAGGTCAGCTTGAACCGGGTGAAGCCATCGCTCATGTGGCGCTCACCCGCTCCCACAGCACCGCGGCCCCCATTCCGAGACCGACGCACATCGTGGTGATGCCCCGCTGGGCCTCCGGGTGGCGATCGAGGAAGGTGGCCAACTGCATCGCGAGCCGGGCGCCCGAGAACGCCAACGGGTGGCCCATCGCGATCGCGCCGCCGTACGGGTTGACCTTGGCGCTGTCGAGCGGCAGCCCGAAGTGGTCGAGAAAGGCGACGCACTGGACCGCGAAGGCCTCGTTCATCTCGATGACGTCGAGGTCGTCGATCGTCAGCCCCGTTCGCTCCAGCAGCCTGTCCGTGGCCGGGATCGGGCCGTAGCCCATGGTCTCGGGTTCGACACCGACGAAGGTGTAGTCGACGATCCGCATCTTCGGCGTCAGCCCGTGCTCGTCGACCGCGGACCGGGACGCGAGCAGGACACCGCCCGCGCCGTCGTTGAGGCCGGCCGCGTTGCCGGCAGTGACGCGCCCTCCCGGCCGGAACGGGGAGGCGAGTCCCTCGAGGTCAGCCAACGTCGTGCCGGGGCGTGGATGCTCGTCCTCGCGGACCACCCGCCAACCGTCGTCGGACCACACCGTCACCGGCACGACATGGGTGGCGAACACCCCGTCGGCCACCGCCTTCGCGGTCCGCTCCTGTGACAGCACCGCGAACTCGTCGCAGCGCTCGCGGGTGACGTCGGGATGCTCGTCGTGGAGGTTCTCGGCGGTGGCGCCCATCACCAAAGCCGACTGATCGACGAGCCGGTCCGCGAGGAAGCGCGGGTTGGGATCGACCTCGGCCGCCATCGGGTGGTGGCCCATGTGCTCGACCCCGCCGGCGAGCACGAGGTCCTGCGCGCCGACCCGGATCGCGTTGGCCGCGTTGACGATGGCGGTCAGCGCCCCCGCGCACATGCGATCGAGCGCGTACCCCGGCACCTGCCGCCCGAGGCCGGCCAGGATGGCGATGGACCGGCCGAGGGTGAGCCCCTGGTCGCCGACCTGCGCGGTGGCGGCCCAGGCCACGTCGTCGATGCGTCCGCCCGGCACCGTGGGATTGCGTTCGATCAGGGCCCGGACGATGCGCACCGAGAGGTCGTCGGCCCGGGCATGCGCGTAGTAGGCGGTGTCCCTGGCGCGGCCGATGGGCACGCGCACCCCGTCGACGTAGTACGCATCGGCGGGCATCGCACCGCTCCTCGGGTCGGCGACGGTGTCAGGATACGCAGAAAATGAGCGATCACTCAAACTCTGATTGATCACTCAAATTCGGCGAATACTCGCGGGGGTTCTGGGTCACATCCCGGGGATCGCCGTGGCGGGCACGACCGCGACGGCGAACAGGCTGATGCCCCCCGGGCCGATCAGGATGGCGGCCAGGATCGCGCCGATGCCGACCGCAAGGCGGCCCTGGACCAGGGCCACGATGCCGTAGATGGCAAGGATCACGGCGATGACGGACAGGAGTGGGATGACCATGATGTCCTCCGGGGTCGGGCCGGCGACTGCCGGCACTCGCCCACACTCAACCGGCCCACCGCGACCCGTGCTCCCGGCCGCGCGGACGGCCGGCCCGTCGGCCGTGGCCGGGGGCCCGGTGCCCGATCGGCGGCATCGCTTCTAGTGCTCGGCCTCGACCGCGGCCTCGGCCGCCTCGAGCTCGATCTGGGCCTGTTCCCAGTCGTCGAGCAGCTGACCCGCGAGGTCCTTGGCCGCTGCGTGCCGGCCGACCAGGTCACGCACGTGATCGCCGTCCTCGTACACGGCCGGGTCGGCCAGCGCCCTGGTGAGCTCGGCGACCTCGGCCTCGGCGTCGCCGAGCTCGGTCTCGAGCCGTTCGACCCGGCGTCGGAGCTCCTTGGTGGCGCGATACCGGGCGTTGCGCTCCTCGGCCTCGCGTCGCTTGTCGCCGTCCCGTCGGCCGACCTCCGGAGCAGGCGGGTCGCTGCGTGACTGCCCGGGGTCCCCGCCGTCGCGCCACCGCAGCTCCTCGTAGCTGCCGTCGAACCACCGCGCGGCACCGTCCCCCACCTCGATGATCGCGTCGGCGACGCCGCGGATGACGTGCCGGTCGTGGGTGATGAGCAGCGCCGTCCCCGGGTAGGCGTTCAGCGCGTCCTCGAGCACGTCGCGGCTGGCGAGGTCGAGATGGTTTGTCGGCTCGTCGAGCAGCAGGAGGTTGACCGGCGCGGCCATCACCTTCGCAAGACCCAGCCGGGTCCGTTCACCGCCGGACAGCTCCCCCACGCGACGGTCGGCGAGGTCGGCCGGGAACCCGAACGCCCCCAGCATGGTCCGGTGGTTGAGGCTCCGGTGGCGGTCGTCCAGCGCCGTGCGGAACTCCTCGATCACCGTCTTCGAGAGGTCGAGCACCTCGGCCTGGTGCTGATCGACCACCGCGACGTCGACATTGTGGCCCAGCGTGACCGACCCGGCGTCGGGCGCGAGCGCGCCGGCCAACAGACGCAGCAGGGTGGTCTTGCCGGCGCCGTTGGGGCCGATCACGGCGACCTTGCGTCCACGTTCGACCGCCAGGTCGACCCCGTCGAGCACGATGTGGTCGCCGTAGCGGACCGTGGCGCCGGCCAGCTCGGCGACCACCCGGCCCGAGCGCTGCGGCGGCGGGAAGCGGAACCGGGCCACGAGCTGGCGGTGGTCGGGCACCTCGATGCGATCGACCTTGTCGAGTGCCTTGATGCGCGACTGGACCTGCCGCGCCTTGGTGTTCTTGTAGCGGAACCGCTCGATGAAGCGCTCCTGCTGGGCGAGCCAGCGATCCTGCTGCTGCTTGGCGGACCGGAGCTGGGCGAGCCGCTCCTCGCGCTGCGCGACGAACGACGCGAAGCCGCCCTGCTCCGCCGCGGTGGTGCCTCCCCGCACCGTGTACTCCGTGGCCGTGCCCGCCCCGAGCTCGAGGATGCGGTGGGCCACGGCATCGATGAAGTCGCGGTCGTGGCTGACGAACAGC
>CAZSQF010000249.1:0-4500 GCA_964608935.1 uncultured Actinomycetota bacterium
AGTGTACGAGAACGTCATGGTGAACTGCAATCCCGAGAACTTGTCCACCGACTACGACACCGCCGACCGGCTGTACTTCGAACCGTTGACGCTCGAGGACGTGCTCGAGGTGTGCCACCGTGAGCAGCCGGTCGGGGTGCTGGTCCAGCTCGGTGGCCAGACGCCGCTCAAGCTCGCTGCGGGTCTCGAGGCGGCCGGCATCCCGATCTGGGGCACACCGCCCGACGCCATCGACGCGGCCGAGGACCGGGGTCGGTTCGGGGCGCTGATGCACGAGCTCGACGTGGCCATGCCGCCGGGCGGGGTGGCCCGCTCGTTCGAGGAGGCCCGCGAGGTCGCCGCCGACGTCGGCTACCCCGTGCTGGTGCGCCCGTCGTACGTGCTCGGGGGCCGCGCGATGCAGATCGTCTACGACGACGTCGGGCTGCGGACCTATCTGCGCGAGGCGGCGGCCGTGTCCCCTGACCAGCCCATCCTGGTGGACCGGTTCCTCGAAGGGGCCATCGAGGTCGACGTCGACGCGGTGTTCGACGGCACCGAGCTGTTCGTCGGCGGCGTGCTCGAGCACATCGAGGAGGCGGGGGTCCATTCGGGGGATTCGGCGTGCACGCTCCCGCCGCTGACGCTCGGACGGGGACAGGTGGCCGAGATCCGACGCGTCACCGAGGGCATCGCGCGGGGGCTCGGTGTCCGGGGCCTGCTCAACGTCCAGTTCGCGCTGCGGGACGACCTCCTGTACTGCATCGAGGCCAACCCGCGCGCGTCCAGGACGGTGCCGTTCGTGTCCAAGGCGACCGGCGTACCGCTGGCCAAGGTGGCGGCGCGCGTGATGGCGGGCGAGAAGCTGTCCGAGCTGCGGGCGGTGCCGACCGCGACGGGCCGACCGCTGCTGCCCGAGCTCGACGCGATCGAGGGCCCGCGGCCCGCGCACATCGCGGTCAAGGAGGCCGTGCTGCCCTTCGATCGCTTCCCGGGGGTCGATTCCGTCCTCGGTCCGGAGATGCGCTCGACCGGCGAGGTGATGGGGATCGACCACGATTTCGGGGCCGCGTTCGCCAAGTCCCAGGCCGGCACCGGGTCGATGGTGCTGCCCACCGAGGGGTCGGTGTTCGTGTCGGTCTCCAACCGTGAAAAGCGTGCGATCGTGTTCCCGGTCAAGCGCCTGGTCGACCTCGGCTTCTCGATCGTGGCGACCGACGGCACCGCGGACGTCCTGCGGCGTGCCGGGATCGACGTGTCCGTGGTCGGCAAGGTGTCCGAGGGCCAGCGCGACATCCTCGACCTGCTCGAGTCCGGCGACGTCGGCCTCGTGCTGAACACCCCGTTCGGGTCGCGCACACGCAGCGACGGCTACGAGATCCGCCAGGCCGCGGTCAGCAACGGCGTGCCGTGCATCACCACGCTGGCCGGCATCCTCGCCGCGATCCAGGGGGTCGAGGCCGTCCGGACGGGCACGGTCCAGGTCCGTTCGATCCAGGAGTACCAGGCCGCGATCCCGGTGGTGAGCCCGTGAGCCTGCGGGCCGGGACCTTCTGGGGACGCGCCGACACGGACATGCCCGGGCGGGCGAGCTGTGAGGTCCTGGCGCGCCGGCGGGAGGGGTCGTACTGGCTGCTGTCGTTCTCGGCGGCCGAGATCGCCGACCGGGCACGCCCCGGCCAGTTCGTCAGCATCGCCGTCGGCGCACAGCAGACGCTCCTGCGGCGACCGTTCTCGATCGCGCGGGTGTCCCGACAGGGGCCGTTCGCCGGGACCGTGGACGTGGTGTTCGACGCGCACGGCCCCGGCACCGAATGGCTCACGACGGTCGATCTCCACGACGTGCTCGACGTCCTCGGACCGTTCGGCACGCCGTTCCCGTTGCCCCAGCGCAAGGTGTCGTGCCTGCTCGTCGGCGGCGGCTACGGCGCCGCGCCGTTGTTCTACCTCGCCGAGGAGCTGACCCGCAAGGGGCTGCGGGTCGACATGATCGTCGGTGCCGCGGACCACGATCGCATCCTGAACGCCATCGAGGCCAAGCGGCTGACCGCCAGCGTCACGTTCACGACCGAGGACGGCTCCTACGGGGTGAAGGGCCGCGTCACCGACGTCCTCGACGAGGTGGTGGAGCGGTGCCACAGCGGGGTGGTGTACGCCTGCGGGCCGAATCCGATGCTGCGCGCCGTGTCCGAACACTGCCAGGGGCTCGAGCTGCCGGTCCAGGTGGCCGTGGAGGAGCGGATGGCGTGCAGCACAGGCGTGTGCTTCACGTGTGTGCTGCCGGTGCGCGAGCGCGACGGCGCGGTCCGGATGAAGCGCAGCTGCACCGAGGGACCGGTCTTCAACGGTGCCCGCGTCGCCTGGCACGAGGGCCGCTGGGATGCGGGACCCGAGCCCGAGGACGAGGACGAGCCCGACCCGCCGGGCCCGGACGACCGCATGACCGACGCCGAGCTGTGGGGTGAGCCGTGAGTCCCGACGTCCGGCGCGTCGACCCGGGTGGGTGGGCCCCCGTGGACGAGCGCGCGATCCCTGAGGCGGAGGTCGACCTGTCGGTCCGGCTCGGCGACACCCGGTTCACGAACCCGATCACGACTGCGTCGGGGTGCTTCGCCAGCGGCATCGAGATCGACCGGTTCCACGACGTCACCGAGCTCGGGTCGATCGTGGTGAAGTCGCTCACGCTCGAACCCCGTCGGGGACTGCCGACGCCGCGCATGGCCGAGACGCCGTCGGGCATGCTCAACGCGATCGGCCTCCAGAACCCGGGCATCGGCGCCTGGCTCGAAAACGACCTGCCGTGGTTGCAGCGCAAGGGCGCCAGGGTGATCGCCTCGATCGCCGGCACCACCGTCGGCGAGTACCGCGAGCTCGCCCGGCGCCTGAAGCGGCAGGGGGGGTTGGTCGCGATCGAGGTCAACCTGTCCTGCCCGAACGTCGAACACCGCGGCCTGGTGTTCGCCTGCTCCAAGACCGACAGCGCCGAGGTCGTCGCAGCGGTCCGGCGCGAGGCCGACGTGCCCGTCCTCGCCAAGCTGACGTCCGACGTCACCGACGTGGTGTCGATCGCCGAGGCGGTCGTCGACGCCGGCGCGAACGGGCTCACGCTCATCAACACGCTGCTCGGCATGGCGATCGACCCCGAGACCGGGCGCCCCGAGCTGCACAACACCTACGGGGGCCTGTCCGGTCCCGCCATCCGTCCGGTCGCCGTCCGCAATGTCCACCAGGTCCACCAGGCGCTGCCCGACGTGCCGATCGTCGGCTGTGGGGGCGTCCAGAGCGTCAGCGACGTGATCGAGATGATCCGGGCCGGATCGACGTTCGTCGCCGTCGGCACGGCCACGTTCGTGGACCCGTTCGCCGCCCAGCAGCTGGTCGTGGGCTTGCGGCGCTGGCTCGCGGAGCGGGGGATCCGCTCGGTCTCGCAGCTGCGAGGCGAGGTGGTGCCCTGGTGAGCGCAGCGCCGGAACGGGTCGGGGTCGCCAGCGGCCGCATCGCGGTCGCGCTCGACGTGCCGACGCTGGACGAGGCCGAAGCGCTCGCGACGAGGCTCGTCGGCGAGGTCGGCTGGTTCAAGGTGGGCCTCGAGCTGTTCGCGGCCCACGGACCCGCGGCCGTCGCCGCGATCCGCCAGCACGGTCCGGTGTTCCTCGACGTCAAGCTCCACGACATCCCGACGACCGTGGAGCGGGCCGCACGGCGAATCGCCGGGCTCGGCGTGGACCTCGTCACGGTGCATGCGGGCGGCGGGGCGGCCATGATCTCGGCCGCCGTCGCCGGGCTCGGCGACGCCGGGCGCGTCCTGGCCGTGACGGTGCTGACGTCGATGTCCGACACCGATCTCGACGCCGTGAACGCGCCGCCGGCGGACGAACAGGTTCAGGCGCTGGCACGCCTGGCCGTGGATGCCGGGGCGCCGGGATTGGTGTGCGCGGCCCGGCATGCGCCCGCCGTGCGGGCCGCGGTGGGTCCCGACGTCGTGCTCGTCACGCCCGGGATCCGGCCGCGGGGCGCCGGCGACGACGACCACGCCGGTGCCGCGACGCCTGCGGCGGCGGTCGCCGGCGGCGCCGACGTGATCGTGGTGGGTCGGCCGATCACCCGGGCCGACCACCCGGTGGCCGCGGCGCGGGCGGTCGCTGCCGAGCTGTCGACCGCCGGCGCATCGTGACCGGCGTCGGGGACAGGGTCACGCAGCTCGATCGTCAGGCGGCGCCGTGCTCCGCCCGGTACGCCGCAATGCGGGCGAGGTCGCGGTCATCGATCACGCGTCGGCCCGCGACCTCGGTCGTGGCCAGGTGCTCCACGATCGCGTCGATGGTGGTCAGCGCCACCGCCGTGAGGTCGAACTCGCCCGCCAGCTCGTCGAGGGCGGACACCCCCGGTCGGGTGCCGGCCTCCTGTCGGTCGACGCCCACGACCAGGCCGACGATCTCGACCTCGGCGGCCGCGCGGAGCAGCGGCACGGTCTCACGCACCGACGTGCCGGCGGTCGTGACGTCCTCGACGATCACGACC
>CAZSQF010000250.1:0-4496 GCA_964608935.1 uncultured Actinomycetota bacterium
GTCCGTCGTCGCGGCGCATGCCCGGCCCGTAGGTGTTGAAGATCCGCGCCACGCGTACGTCGACGTCGTGGGTGCGGTGGTAGGCGTAGGTCATGGCCTCGGCGAAGCGCTTGGCCTCGTCGTACACGCCGCGGTGGCCGGTCGGGTCGACCCGCCCGTGGTAGGTCTCGGGTTGGGGGTGCACCTCCGGGTCGCCGTACACCTCCGAGGTCGAGGCCAACAGGAAGCGGGCGCCGGCGTCCTTGGCGAGCCCGAGGGCGTTGTGGGTCCCGAGCGCCCCGACCTTGAGGGTGTGGATCGGGTGCCGGAGGTAGTCCACCGGCGACGCCGGCGAGGCGAGGTGGAGCACCAGGTCGACGTCCGCCACCTCGCCGACGTCGATGTAGTCGACGACGTCGGCGACCTCGAGCCCGAAGCCGGGCCGGGCGAGCAGGTCGCCGACGTTGGAGCGCCGGCCGGTGATCAGGCTGTCGATCGCGGTGACGGTCAGGCCGGCGTCGAGCAGCGACCGGCACAGGTGCGAACCGAGGAACCCGGCCCCGCCGGTCACCACGGCGTGTGCACCAGCGAATACGTCGCGTACCGTGTCCAGGCCGTTGTGGTCGCTCATCCGCCATCCCGTGTACGGGGCGGCGAGGGTAGCCCTGGCCGGGGGGACCGCCCTACCGACGTTCAGTGGTGGGCAGAACGCGCCGATGTCCAGGGCACGTGCCATGCTGGCAGCCACCCCACGGGGAGGATCTCGACGCTCGGGCCCGACTTCGACGCGACCCTCCGCGCTGCGCGCGCCGGGGTCGA
Organism: uncultured Actinomycetota bacterium; assembly: GCA_964608935.1. Taxonomy (GTDB): domain Bacteria; phylum Actinomycetota; class Nitriliruptoria; order Nitriliruptorales; family Nitriliruptoraceae; genus CAZSQF01. Next base: position 799 of record CAZSQF010000250.1, read on the forward strand.
GGACGCATGGGCGCGGATCTACCACGACCTCGCCGGGCCGCTGCTCGGCTACCTGCGGTCACAGCGGGCGCCGGACCCCGAAGACCTCGTCGGCGAGGTCATGCTCCAGGTGGTCCGCGACCTGCGGTCATTCTCCGGCGACGAGGACGGCTTCCGATCGTGGGTGTTCACGATCGCGCACCGCCGGATGATCGACGCCCGTCGGAGCAACGGCCGCCGGCCCGCCGATCCGACGCCCGCCGAGGCGATCGAGCCGGCGCTCACGCCGGTCGTGGCGGAATCGGAGGCACTGCACCACCTGGCCACCGACGAGATCCTGGCGCTGCTCGACCGCCTCACCCCCGACCAGCGTGAGGTGTTGGTGCTGCGCGTGGTGGTCGGGCTGCGCGGCAGCGAGATCGCCGAGATCACCGGGCGCGACGTCGAGGCCGTGAAGGGCCTCGCCCGCCGCGGCATCGACCGGCTCCGGCAGTTGCTGGACGCATCGGCACCGGTGCCCACGGACACGCCCGTCGATCCAGCGACCCCACACGCGGCCGGCGAACGATGACGAAGGTGACATGAACGGACAGCGCAACCACCCGGATCTGTCCAGGGACACCCTGGACGAGGTCTTCGACGTCGAGGACGACGCTCGCGTCGAATCCGTGCTGCGCGCGGTCGGGTCGCGGCTCTCGGAGCCGCCCGACGAGTTCACCTCCCGGCGCCACATCAGGTCGATGCACGCGGCCCGCCCCGCGTTGCCCCCGCGCGTCGTCGTCCAGCGGTCCGTTGCGACGGCAGCTGCGGCCGTGGCGCTGGTCGGGGCGCTCGCCGCGTTCGGGTCGTTGCCGGCGCCGGCACAGCAGGTGGCCGCGAACGTCGCCGAGGTGCTCGGCATCGAGCTGCAACGGCCGCCCGCAGTGGTCGTCGACGCGACCGAGGACGAGGTGCCACCCAGCGAGCTGCCGGCCCTGCCCGACGAGGCCTCCCCGACGGCGAAGGATGAGGTCCCCGACACCGCACCGCCGTCGGAGCGCGCCGCGGACCGCGCTCTGGAGAGGACCGAGGACCGAGGGCTGGATCCGAGCAACCTGCCGACCTGGCTCGACGAGCGGGTCCGGACCTTCGACCGCCCGCAGCCGCAGGACGACGGCCCGCCGGCCGGGACCGACCCCGCGGACGGGGTGCGCCGGTCCGGCCAGGTGGGACCACCCGGGACCGCCGACCAGCCCAACGGCACCCCACAGACAGAGGAGCCCGCGAGGGGCGGTGGCAACCGGGCGCCAGAGGACGTCGGCCAGCCCGACCACGCCGGCTCCAGCCAGAACCAGGGCGCGGCTGACCCATCCAACGGCGCCGCCGACCCCGAGCGTGGCGGCAGGTAGAACACCTTGCGCGGTGATCGCACGCCGCTGGTGCGGTCCGCCCCCAGTCGCGGCTCCGGGTCGCTGACAGGGATGTGGCCCGAGGGCCACGTCCGCCCGTTGAGATCACATCGCAGGCAGACGGTCACCGCCAGCGCACGGTCGTATCATCGACGTGCCCCCGGCGGACCCGGTGCGGAGGCTGCGGGCCCAGCACCCCCGATGGGCCCGCAGTCTCCGCCGACGCCCCGGCCTCGTGCCGGGGCGTCGGCAGGTAGTCGCTCGCGGGGCGGGACGGGATCGGGTGGGGTTGGGCCGGCCATCGGCGTGAAGTCCTACCGCGGCACGAACGCGACGCAGCAGCGCCCCGCCTGCGGCTCGAGCACCGCCTCGACGTCCGGTTCCTTGTCCCGCGCCACGGCCGCAAGCATCGCCAGGTTCATCCCGCAGATCAGCTCGGTGTGGTGCTGGGCGAGCCGGTCGAACGGGCAGTTGCCGAGCCGGACGACCCCGCCGTCGTCGGACGGCTCGAACCCCTGGGCCGCGAGCAGCTCGACGAGGTCCTGCGCCGGCGACGCCGCCGCGAGGTCGCGCCCGAGGCCGGCGGCAGCGGTGTCGAGCGCGTCCCGGACCGCGCCGGTGGGGTCCTCGGCGGCCGCGCGGGCGAGCAGCTCCGCCGCGAGCTGGTAGTCGCGCCGGGGCAGCGTGACCGCGAACTCGGCGCCCGACCGCTCGTAGTGCTTGGCCGGCCGGCCCGCACCCGGCCCGCTGCGCCCCGGTGGCCGCGCGAACGACGCCACCAGCAACCCGTCGTCCACCAGCCGGTCGAGGTGGTAGGCGACCACGGACCGATCGAGGTCGAGGGCGGCGCTCGCCTGGTCGCGCGTGACCGGCTCGGGCTGGGACGCGACGTAGTCGTACAGGCGCCGGCGCGTCGGGTCCCCCAGGCTGCACACGGCGGCCAGCTGCTGCTCGGGGGGTGTCGCGGCCGTCATCGCCGCACCTTTCTATCAGGAGTTGGATTTGACTTTAGAGATCGACACTCTAAAGTGAGAGCATATTCCTTTTAGAGGAGGTTCGCCGATGTCCGTATCCGACACGCGCCGGCAGGGCACGCTCACCGATCCGGCCTTCCAGGGTTTCGTGCTGCTGCGGGTGGGGTTCGCCGTGGCACCGATCCTGTTCGGTCTCGACAAGTTCTTCGGGTTGATGGTCGACTGGCCCGACTACCTGTGGTCGGGGCTGGCCGACGTCCTCCCGGGCTCGGCGGCCGGGCTCATGCTGGCCGTCGGGGTGATCGAGATCGCTGCGGGGATCCTGGTCGCGGTGTCCCCACGCCTCGGCGGCTACGTCGTCGCGGCCTGGCTCGGTGCCATCATCGTGAATCTGCTCCTGCTGGGCGACTTCTACGACGTGGCCCTGCGCGACTTCGGCCTCCTGCTGGGAGCGCTCACGCTCGCGCGGCTCGCCACGGCGTTTCGGGACGTGCCGGCCGACGCTAAAGGCTGAGCCCTCCACGGGTCGATACGGCGGCAAGGACCCAAAGGTGCGCCGTGGACGCCAGCACACACGCCGTCGCGCCGCCCCAGGTCGCGCCCGCACCCGCCAGCCCCGAGGTCGTGACGCCCACCGAGGACGTCACCCCCGACCGTGCCCGGCAGCTGGTGTCGCTGGCCCGCGACGTGGCGGCGGTGCTGCTGCTGACGGCCGCCACGGTGCACCTCGCCGGTGACGACGGCGGACGGCCCGTCCGGACCCTGGTGCCCGTCGCCGTCCTCGGTCTCGCACTGACACCGTTGCTCGCGGGCGAGCTCGCGCGGCTGCGGCGGGTGGCGGTGATCGTGGTGGCCGGGCTCGTGGCCGGGCCCGCCCTGTCGTGGGCGCTGGCCCCGTACCGCGCCGGCGGTGCCCGCCCGTTGCTGGTCGCGGCCGTGGCGGTGCTCGCCTTCCTCGCCGCACGCCATCTGTGGCGCCGGCCGTGGGGTCCGGCCGTCGTGCTCGCGATCGTGACGCTGGCCGTCGCCCGCGCGTGGCTCAACGCCGCATGGGCGTGGTGGGGCGCCAGCATGGGGGGCGAGCCGACGTGGCTCGCGCTGTCCTGGCACAACCAGTCCGGCGCGCTCATGGGCGCGGCGGCAACCGCCGCGCTCGCACTGGTACTCGCCGGCCCACGCCTCGCACGGGCGCCGGCGGTGGTCGCCTTCGCGGCGACCGCCGCCGGTACCTGGCTGTCGGGGTCCCGCGGCGCGCTAATCGCGACCCTGATCGGGGGCCTCCGGCGACCCGCTCACCAACTCGATCTTCGTACCCGGATCGGCCGGGGTCATCACCGACCTCGACGTCTTCCTCTCG
>CAZSQF010000251.1:0-4486 GCA_964608935.1 uncultured Actinomycetota bacterium
GCATGACGGCCTCGTCGGGGACCATCGCCCACACCTGCCCGAACCGCCCCATGTAGGCGAAGATCCCGGCTCCGTCGTTGCGGATGATCTCGCCGTTGAGCCAGCGGGCCTCCGGCAGGCACAGCAGCGCGAGCGCCTCGCTGGCGTCCTCCGGTGTGGCCGCCTCCCGCAGCGGGTGGGTCCGCTCCTCGGCCGCGACGAGCTTGTCGTGGAAGGGGCCCGACATGAGCCGGATCGAGTCGGTGTCGATGAACCCGGGCAGCACCCCTATCGTGGTCACGCCCTCGGGGCCCAGCTCGCAGGCCAGGTACCTCACGAGCGTCTCCATGCCCGCCTTCGCGGCGGCCAGCAGCCCGTGCCCCGGGATGTAGCCGACCGTGTCGGCGCCGGAGACGGCCAGGATCGTGCCCTGCCGCTCGACGAGCTCGGGAAGGGCCAGCTGCGCCATCAGGAGGAAGTGGCGCACCGAGATGGCGAAGGTCTTGTCGACCTGGTGCATCTTCACCTCGCGCAGGGGTCGGAACGCCGTCTGGGCGGCGTTGGCGATCAGCACGTCCAGGGGCTCGCCCATCTCGTCCAGCCGGGCGAACAGCGCCCGGACGCTGTCCTCCTCGATCAGATCCAGCGGTTCGATGCGCGCACCGGGCGTGTGCTCCTCGCAGTCGGCGGCGACCGCCTCGGCGGCCTCGGCGTTCCTCCGGTAGGTGAGCGTGACCCGGGCGCCCCAGCGGGCGAGCCGGCGTGCGGTCGCGGCCCCCAACCCCCGCGAGCCGCCCGTGATCAGCACGTGCCTGCCGTCCAGCGGTCGTTCATCCACCGGTCACGACCTCCTCGTCCTTCCGGGCGGCAGCGTGCCACACTGGTATGCGACGATGGAGCCTATGAACGACACGACCGCACGTGCGACCGGCACCGTGCGCCTGCGGCCCCGTCCGTTCCCCGTGCCCCTCGGTCCGCAGCTGCGGGCCGCGCTGGCGGCGGCGCACGCACGCGAGCCGTTCCGGCCGTCCGTGGCCCGCGAGGCCGCCCGCCGGGTCGCACACGTCGCCGAGGAGCTCGGACTGGCTCCCACGCTCTTCCGGGGTGGGGTCGACGTCGGCGGTGCCGAGATCGACCACGTGTGGGTCGTCGTCGACGAGCGGGTGGTGGACGCGGCCCTCCCGCTGTTCTCGGAGCCGTTCCTGGCCGCCGTCCGCGCGTACGTCGCGGGCGACCTCGACGGTGACGCCCTCGAGCGGGCGGCGCACCCGTACTCGGTGCGGTGGCGTGTGCTGGGGGCGTTCCCCGAGGACTGCCGCTACGTGGGAGCGCCCGTCTGGAGCCAGCGCGCCCTCAGCTGAGCCGTCGGGTGCGGACGGCCCCGACTAGGGTGACGCTCGATCGAGCGGTGGGGTCGGCATGGGCGAGATGGTCACGTACGGCACCGACGCGGGGCAGACCGACGCCTACCTCGCCATCCCCGGGAGCGGCTCCGGACCGGGCGTGGTGGTCATCCAGGAGTGGTGGGGTCTGGTCGACCACATCCGGGACGTCTGCGACCGCTTCGCCGACGAGGGGTTCGTCGCGCTCGCCCCGGACCTGTACGACGGCGAGACCGCGGAGGACGGCCGGGAGGCGGACCGGCGCATGCAGGAACTGCAGGTCGGCGACGCCGCGGTCGAGCTCGCCACGGGCATCGGCTACCTGCTCGCCCGCGACGAGGTGACGGCGGACCGGGTCGGTGTGGTCGGCTACTGCATGGGCGGTGCCCTGGCGGTCGTCACGGCGGACAGGGCGGCCGGCAAGGTCGGGGCGTGCGACGCCTACTACGGCGTGTTCTGGTACGGCGATCCCGAGCTGTCCGCGATCACGTGTCCCGTGGTCCTGCGTGTCGGCACGGAGGACGACTACATCTCCGAGGACGCGGTCGGGGCGCTGGCCGACCACATCCGCGAGGCCGGGGCCGAGCAGGTGCGCGTCGAGACCTACGCGGGTGCGGGTCACGCCTTCTTCAACGACTCCCGTGACAGCTACGACGCGCAGGCGGCGGACCGGGCGTGGCAGGACACGTTGACGCTGTTCCGCGAGAACCTCGGCAGCTGACGCCGACCGCGACGTCCGGGACGGTCCCGTCGCTGCCGTGCGCCAGGAGCACGCGCACCGGTCACGGCCGCAACCGTGACCGGTCGACCGTCACCTCGGCTCAGGCCGCTCGTTGCCATGGGTGAAGGACCGCGAGCCACGACGAGGAACGATCAGCGTGAACCGTCCCGCCCCACGCCTGACCGCCGTGCTCGGCGTGACGCGCGCCATGATCGCCACGTTGGGGCCCCGGGACGCGGTGAGCGTCCTGATGGCCGAGTTCGGGTGGGACGCCACGTTCCAGGCCCTGTCCATGCTCCGCGGCGACGAGGCCTCCGAGGCGTTCGGCCTCGTGTGGCAGCAGCTGCTGTTCGGTCCGATCCAGCGCGAGCTCGACGTCCCCACCCACTGAGCGCGGCCGGCGGGGCGCGGACCATCGGGGCGCCGGTATCAGCCGTCCCAGCCGTCGGCCACGGCGGTCAGCGTCCGCTCGGCGTCCTCCATCCCGTGACCCATGACCGCGATCGACGGGATCGTGATCCCCGCCTCGACGTAGTCGTTGACGCGGGACGCGACCTCCTCGGCGGACCCCAGCACGAAGATGTCGTCGACGAGCTCGTCCGACATGCCATCGACGATCGCGTCGCGGTCACCGCGCTCCGCGGCCTCGGCGATCGCCTGGGCTTCGTCCTCGTACCCGAGTGAACGGTAGAAGCGGTTGTAGACGGAGGTGGCGATGTAGGGGGCGAACACCGACTTGACGATCGGCCGCGCGGCCGCGACGTCGTCGGTGACCGCGCAGAACAGGCGCGCCATCACCCCGTACTGCCCCGGCCCGTTGCCGAACTCGAGCTCGCGGCCGGCCTCCTCGGCTCCCTCCCGGACGTGGTCGAGCAGGCCCTGGACGTGCTTCGGCGCGAGCTGGTTGAGGCACACGCCGTCGGCGAGCTCGCCGGCCTGGCGCAGCGACCTCCGGTTCAGTGACCCGAGGAAGAGCGGCACGGGGTCCGGCGGGGGAGTGGCGGGCTTGTAGGTCTGGAAGTCGACGAAGCGCCCCTGGTAGGAGCTGCGCTCGCCGCTCAGCATCGGCCGCAGCGCCTCGACGGTCTCGCGGACGTGGGTCAGCGGGGCGTCGAAGGGCTGGCCCGCCCACTTGGTCACGATCACCTCGGAGGACGCCCCGAGCCCGAGGGTGAAGCGTCCGCCCGACATCTGCGCGAGCGTGACCGCGGTCATCCCGAGCACCATCGGTGTCCGGGTCTGCACCGGGACGACGGCGACACCGAGCTGCAGGTCCGTGGTCACCGCCAGCGCCCCGAGCTGCGTGAACGCGTCGGGGCCCTGCACCTCGGACGTCCAGCACGCCCCGTACCCGCGGTCCGCGAACCGCCGGGCGAGCTCGATCCCCTCGGCTGGTCCGACCCCCTGCACGGGGAGGTCGATCGCCAGCACCGCCCGGTCGTCTGCGTCCGACCTGTCCATCCGTCCTCCTGTTCCGCGGCCCACCTGTCGAGAACCTAGGCGACCGACGGGCTGACCGTCGTCGGACCGGACGACGGCTGGCTCGGTAGCGTGTACCGGCCCGATGTCGGAGGCGAGGTGGCGACGAGGATCCTGGTGGTCGATGACGACCCGGGCGTTCGGAGTGTCATCGAGCTGGCGCTCGACGGGTACGAGCTGTACTTCGCCGAGGACGGCATGGAGGCGCTCGAGCTGCTCGAGCACCAGGACGTCGACGCGGTCGTGCTCGACGTGATGATGCCCCGGCTCGACGGCATCGAGACGCTGCGTCGGATCCGCCTCGGCGAGCGGAGCGGTGATCTCCCGGTCGTGATGCTCACCGCCCGGGTGGGCGAGGACGACCACATGCGGGGCTACCAGGCCGGGGCCGACGCCTACGTCACCAAGCCGTTCGATCCCGACGACCTGGTCGCCGTGGTCGAGGAGGTGTGCACGCGCACCCCCGAGGCGCGCGCCAGGTTCCGGGAGAACGAGAAGGCCAAGGCCGCGCTCCTCCGACAGGTCGAGCGCCGCTTCCGCTGATCCATGGGCCTTCGGATGGCGGATCATCCTGGCATCTCGTTCCACGACAGCCCCACCCACGGACGGGTCGCGGCACTGGCCGCCGGTCCCGATGTGGCCGAGGTGATCGACGTGCTCACCGGGCTCGAAGCTGTGGGCGACCAGCGCATCGACGAGATGATCTCGGCGACGGTGGCCGACCAACTCCGGGCTCGGGGCCATGACGTGGTCGCCGTCCAAGACGACCACCTCGCCCACCTACGGGGCATCGCCGACTGTCTGCTGCTGTCCCGCGCGGCTGACGAACGCCGAGCGGTGGTCACGGACGACGTGCCGGACCTCTTGCGCTGCCACGACTCAGCGTGGATCCGCTGGCTCAGCCGATCGAACTGATGGCTGCATC
>CAZSQF010000252.1:0-4473 GCA_964608935.1 uncultured Actinomycetota bacterium
GGCGATCCCCCCGGTCCCGAGGCCGGACTCGTTGGAGAAGATGCCGCGCGCCACGCCGAAGCGGATCACCGTGGCGAGCGCGGCACCGGCGAATCCACCGGTCGCGGCGGTACCGGTGAACGCGTCGCCGAAAACCATCGCGAGCGCGGCCGGTAGGGCGTCGATGTTGGCCGCGATGACCCAGGTGGCGCCCAGGATGTAGGCGATGGCCATGAATGGCACGAACAGGGCGGTGAACCGTCCGATCCAGCGGATGCCGCCGAGGATCACGATGCCGGCGCCGATGGTCAGGACCAGGCCGGTGATCCAGGCTGCGACGCCGAACTCCTCCTGGATCGACGCGGCGACCGTGTTGGACTGGACCATGTTGCCGATGCCGAACGCGGCGATGGCGGCCGCGACGGCGAAGAAGATCGCCAGGAACTGCCCGAGCGGACCCCGGATGCCCTCGGACAGGTAGAACTGCGGGCCGCCGGACTGCTCGCCCTTGGCGTCCACTCGGCGGTACTTCACGCCGAGGAACGCCTCGGAGTACTTGGTGGCCATGCCGACCAGGCCGGTGATCCACATCCACAGCAGCGCACCGGGTCCGCCGAGGAAGATCGCGGTCGCGACGCCGGCGATGTTGCCGACGCCGATGGTGGCGGCGAGTGCGACGGCGAGTGCCTGGTAGTGCGAGATGTCACCCTCGGCACCCTCCTCCTTCCGCTTGATCAACGCCAGCCACAGCGCGTAGCCGAGCTTGTGGAACTGCAGTGCCTTGAGGACGATCGTCAGGTACAGGCCCGTGAGCAGCAGCAGCGGGATCAGCAGCCACGGTCCCCACACGAAATCCGCGACGGTTCCGAGTTGGTCCTCCACTACCTCCACCCTCCTCCGGCACGTCGGCCGGTCCAGTGTCCAGACGGGACCACGCGGCCCGGGAGGCGGGAGAGGGGCGCACCCTGGCACCGCGCGGCGCGTGCGCGGCGGCCAGTGGCAGGCCGCCGTTGCGGCGTGCTTCGTGGAGCGTCGAGAACGATAGACCCACCCTCGGGGGGCGGCAACGGAATCTTCGGCCCATGGCCGCAGCACGCTGAGGCAGGTGGGTCCCGGCCTCGGTCAGGCTCGGTAGGCGACGGTCGCGTCGTGGAGGAGCTGGTCGACTCGGGCCGGGTCGGTGGCGAAGCTGGTCATGAATCGCGCCATGTGCCAGTCCGGGTGGCCGAAGCCGTTCACCGTCCAGCCGCTCTGGGTCAGGGAGGTCTGCACCTCGTCGGGCAGCGGGACGAACACGCCGTTCGACTCGGTGGGGAACCTCGGTGGGAACCCGGCCGCGGCCAGTCCCTCCGACAGCCGGCGGGCCATGTGGTTGGCGTGTGCCGCGTGACGGAGCCAGGCGTCGTCCTCGAGCACCGCGGCGAACGGGCCCGTCACGAAGCGCTGCTTGCTCAACAGGTGCCCACCGGCCTTGCACAGCATCGGCAGCCGTCGGGCCGCCTCGGCGCCCGCCTCGCCCGGGAACAGTACGATCGCATCGCCCAGTGCGAGGCCGTTCTTGGTGCCGCCGAACGAAAGCGCGTCGACGCCGGCGTCGGCGGTCAGCTCCCGTGGCTCGCACCCGAGCGACGCGACCGCGTTGGCGAAGCGCGCACCGTCGACGTGGAACCGGTAGCCGAGCCGGTGGCTCGTCGCGGCGAGCGCCGCGGTCTCCTCGGGCGTGTACACCTCGCCGAACTCGGTCGGGTTGCTGATCGTGAGCACCCCTGGTGCGGGGTGATGGACGGCGCGCTCGAAGCCGCGGTCGCGCTCCTCGAGGGCGCCGGGCGTCAGCTTGTGGCCGTCGGCGTCGATCGTGCTGACGCGGCAACCAGTCACGAGCTCGGGGCCCGTGGACTCGTCGACGGCGAGGTGGGCGTGTTCCTCGCAGAGGATGCGCTGCCACCGGTGGGTGAGGCTCGCGATCGCCAGCGTGTTGGCCGCCGTCCCGGTCGCGACGAAGGCCACCTCGACGTCGGGTCCGAACAGACCGCGCACGCGTCGGAGAGCGGTCGCGGTCTCGACGTCACCGCCGTAGCTGGCCGCGAAGCCGCCGGACACGCGTGCGATCGCCTCCAGCGCCTCCGGACACAGGCCGGCGCTGTTGTCGGAGGTGAAATCGTTCACGACACGGCCAGCTCCCGAGGCAGGTCCGTGAGGACCTCGCAGCCGTCCTCGGTGACGCGGATGGTCTCGGAGAAGCCGATGCCGCCCTTGCCGGGGATCTGGATCCACGGGATGTTGTGGAAGGTCATGTTCGGTTGCAGGGTGCGTGGGTCCTCGTGGCGGATGCTCATGATGTGGCCCTCGCCCCAGTCCGGCGGGAACGCGATCCCGATCGAGTACGCCGAACGTGTCATCTGGAGCCCGCCGAACCGTGGGCACGCGTCGGCGATGATCCTGCGGCTCACCTCGTCGACCTCGCCGAGGGACATCCCGGGCCGGATCGCCGCGATCGAGGCGCGCTGGGCCTCGAGCACGGTGTCGGCCGCATCGATGATCTCGGGTGGGGGGTCGCCGACGAAGCAGGTCCGCATCAGTGCTGCGTGGTAGCGCTTGAGGCAGCCGCCGACCTCGAGGAAGACGCACATGCCGCGCTCGACGGGCGTCGACTCCCAGGTCGCGTGCCCGATCGACCCACGATGCCCCGACGCCACGAACGGCGAGATCGCCGGCCATTCCCCGCCGGCCTGGAACATCGCGCGGTGGATCTCGGCCGCGATCTCGTTCTCGCCGACGCCCTCCCGGCACGCTTCGATCCCGGCCTGCATGCCGGCGGCCGCGAAGGTCGCGGCCCGCTTGATCATGTCGATCTCGAGCTCGGACTTGATCAGCCGTCCCTCCTCGACGATGCCCGAGCAGTCGGTGAAACGGGTGTCGGGCAGCGCGCGGAACAGCCGGTCCTGCTGCCTCGCGGTGAAGAACCACGAATCGCGCTCGAAGCCGATCCGGTAGTTCTGGTAGCCGTGCCGCTGGATGACGTCGACGACCCGGTCGATCGGATCCTCGTTGTCCGCGTACGGCTCGCTCAGCTCGATCCAGGTGCGTGCCTGCACGCCCGTGTCCTCGAGCTGACGCGGCACCATGATCGGTTCGCCGTCGAGCGGCACCAACAGGCCGTTGAACGCGTAGTGGCCGGGGCTCTCGAAGGCGGTGAGGTAGCAGATGTTCTCCGGCGTGGTGACCAGCACGGCGTTTCGCCCGTCGCGCTCCATCCGGGTACGCAGCTCGGTCAGGCGCCGTTCGTACTCGCTGATCGGGAAGGGCAGGTCGTCGCGGTATCGCATCGCTCGTCCACCGGTACGGCCCGTCCACAACGGGCGGAAGGACAGTGAGAAGGACCTCGGCCGCACGGCGCGGCACCAGCACCCAACCACACCGGCCCGCGTGGGCACAACACGCGGTGGACGCCACCCGTCGTCGGCGCCATCCTCGTTCGTCGTCGTGTGTGTCGCCGCCGCTGTTGACGGGAAAGGCCCCGGGATGACCGCGACCATCGCGCTGGCCGGTGACACGATGCTCGGTCGCAACGTGGCCGAACGGCTCGTGCGGTCGGGGCCGACCGAGCTGGTCGCCGACGGCGTCGCCGGGGTCATGCGCGACGCCGACCTGGCCGTGCTGAACCTCGAGTGCTGCATCTCGGATCGGGGGGAGCCCTGGCCCGACCCGGCCAAGCGGTTCTTCTTCCGTGCCCCGCCCGTCGCCGTCGAGGTCCTGACCCACCTCGGGGTCGACGCGGTGACGCTCGCCAACAACCACGCCCTCGACTTCGGCGTTCCGGCGCTGCTCGACACGTGCTCGCGTCTCCACGCCGCGGGGATCGCCACCGTCGGCGCCGGCCCGGACCTCGCGGCGGCGCGTCGCCCGGCACGGCTCCGCGCCGCGGGGCATCGGGTCACCGTCGTCGGTGTGACCGACCATCCGGCGGACTACGCGGCGACCCCCGACCGGGCCGGTGTCGCCCACGCGGAGCTCGGCCGGCGCCTACCCGCGTGGCTCAGCCAGGCGGTGGCCGGCGACGAGCTCGTGCTGGTCACGCCCCACTGGGGCCCGAACATGGTGCGTGACCCGGTCCGCTCGGTGCGTCGGGCCGCCGGCCAGCTGCTCGATGCCGGCGCGACGTTGATCGCCGGCCACTCGGCCCACGTGTTCCACGGGGTCCGCTGGCTCGCCGATCCGCGGCGTGCGGTGCTCTACGACCTCGGTGACTTCGTGGACGACTACGCCGTCCATCCCGAGCTGCGCAACGACCTCGGGCTGCTCTGGCTCGTCACGGTCGGCGACGACGGTCCCGCTGCCGTCGAGGCGGTGCCGCTCCGGCTGCGACCTGCCCGCACCGAGCTGGCTACGGGGGAGGATCGAGCCTGGATCGCCGATCGCCTGGTCGCCGCGTGCCGACCGTATGGCACCGCGGTCCACGATGCCGGAGCGGGACTGCGGCTCACCCCGGGATGA
>CAZSQF010000253.1:0-4461 GCA_964608935.1 uncultured Actinomycetota bacterium
GGTCGACGGTCGCAGTTGGCTTCGGCGTCGTTCCAGCCACTCGCGGAGGTAGTCGCCCAGGTGCGGGTCGTCGTCGGCAGCCATGGCGGTCTTCCAGTGGGCTGCCGGCACCATGCCGACTCGAGCCGGGCTGTGAGGAGCCCGCGTTGTCGCGCCTGTGGACGGCTGCCCGCGGATCGAAGTGGCAGCGACACCTCTTCGGCCAAGGCCGAGAACCAGGTGATCCAGCTGCGAGGCGGACAGACACGACCCGATCCGCATCGTGGGAGGGCCGAGCAGCGGTCGCCGATCCAGCCTCCTCGATGAGCAGCGGAATGAGTGCCGATGTGTCGAAGTAGACGTGAGGCCTTGATCACCGAGGCGGTCGTTGGCCCGGGGGTCGTCCTATCGGCACGACTCTGGCGATGGCTGTGCCGCGATCTGTCACAACGAGCTCCTCGATCGATCGGGCGCACGTCACGAACCACGCGGCTACCGGACACGGACTGCCCCCGGTCGTCCGTTCCTGTCTAGAGTCGAGCACGGCCGTTTGGGGGATGGATCGTGCACACCCCCGGACGCCGTGTCGCTGCGGCGGTTGCGGTCGCCCTCGTGATGACGTCGTGCGGTGGCGACGACGCCGCTGGTGACGGCACTGGTGACGCGGACGAAGCAGATGGGGCGATGCTGGGCGTGGTCGCGCCGGGGGTCAACGTCGCCGACGAGCCCGCCGACCCCATGGCGGCAACGTTCCGTGCGGGCGCGGACGGTGAGACACTGGGGACGGGCGATGTCGTGCGGACCGACGTCACCGGGTTCGCGGAAGTGGCCTGGTTCGACGGTGCGCTGGCGCGTGTGGACGCCGACACGACGTACGCGTTGGTTGACCTCGACGTGACGCCCGGGGCGGCCACGGTGATCACCGACCTGCAGGTGGGGCGGGTCTGGAACCGGCTGCGGGATGGGACCGGTGCGGCCTACGAGGTCCGGACCGCGGTGGGGACCGCCGCGGTCCGCGGAACTGCCTTCTCCGTCGCCTGTCCAACGCCGATCAGCTGCACGTTCGCTGTGCTCGAAGGCACCGTCGAGGTGGCGACGTCAGACGGGGCGACGATCGTGCTCGGGGCGGGTGAAGAGGTCACGCTGACCGATGACGGCTCTGAGCCACAGGTCGCGCCGACCGATCCTGACGACGCGTGGGTGGTGCGGAACGCCGAGCTGGACGTCGACGCGGGCTTCGCACCGCTGGACGTGGGCGAGGACGACGGAGGGAGGGACGGCAACGGGGCCGGTGACGATCGCGATGCGCTGCTCGCGGCGCTGGTGCAGGCGAGCGAGGCCGAGGTCGGTCGGGTCGGCACTCCGTTGCAAGCTCGCTTCATCGAGGAGAACTTCGCGTGTCAGGCGGAGATCTACGTCGACTTCGCGCGTGACGACGTGGACGCCGCGACCGTCGAGGACCTCGTGGCGCAGGGCGACTCGCTGTCCAGCATCATCAGCAGCATTCTGGCGATCACCGGCGGGAGCCCGGAGCACCTGGCGTTCCTCGACCGCGAGCTCGCGTGCTATGACGACGTGCGCGAGGGAGAGCGGTGGGACATCGCCTTCGACCAGGGCGGCGCGACCGACACCTCGACCGCCGCCGCGGCGTGGCTGACCTACGCCGAGTGTCTGCTCGCCGTGGCCGAGCCCACCCAGGACGAGCTGCTTGCGACGCACTACTTCCGCTACTACGAGGCGGGCGGCACCGATGGCCCGCTCGCGTCCCCGGGCTCGTACCTGGACGAGAGCACTGCCCTCGCCGACCGCGTTCGCGGCGCGGCCGGGGACGAGGGCAGTCCATGCAGCAACCCGGGCCAGGCGTAGTCGAGCGCGCCGGTCACGCCGGCCCGGATCCGGGTCCGGCCGCAGTGATCGTGCTTCAGCGCCGACTGTCGACCTCTGGTATCAGATCAGATACCATAGGACACGTGGAAGCTGCAGCAGTCTGTCGAGCAGCCCGGTTGCGTGCCGGGCTGACCTTGCGTGCGCTGGCGGAGCGGGCCGGCACGTCGCACTCGACCCTCGCGGCCTACGAGCAGGGACGCGTCGTGCCTCGGACGGACACGCTCGTCCGCATCTGCGACGCTGCTGGTGTCCGCCTCGACGCCGGGTTGATGCCGATCGGGTCGCCGTCTGAACGCGCCGAACGGGGCCGGCAGCTGATGGACGTGCTCGCGCTCGCCGATGCGTTCCCGCTGCAGCGCACCGGACCCCTCGACGCCCCGGTCTTCCCGTCGCGGCGGTATGACGCGTGAGCGAGCTCGGACTGGTGGACAAGATCCTCGGGCTGCACCGAGCACTCGTCGAGCAGCGCATCCCGCATGCGTTCGGCGGCGCGCTCGCGCTGGCCTGGTGCGTCGGAGAGGTCCGGGCAACAGTGGACATCGACTGCAACATCTTCGTGGGGCGCGACGGCATCGGTGCGGCCCTGGAGGCGATGCCCGACGGCGTGACCTGGAGCCAGCAGGACCGGGACACCCTCGACCGAGATCTCCAGGTGAGGTTGCGCTGGGGGCGACATCCCGTCGATGTCTTCTTCAACGCGACAGCGTTCCATGAGGAGGCCGCGGACCGTGTTCGTCATGAACGGCTCGCCGACACCGAGCTCCCGTTCCTGGCCTGCGGCGATCTCGCCGTCTTCAAGGTGTTCTTCGACCGGGGCAAGGACTGGGTCGACCTCGAGGCGATGGCGACTGCCGGCACGACCGACTGGACCCGGACCTTCGGGGTGCTCGCCAGCCACCTGGGAGCCGAGGATCCGAGGATCCGACGACTCGAGGATCTCCTGGCGGCGACCTGAGTCGGTCCGGGATCCCGTCTCGAGCTGAGCACGGGCGAGCGGGGCTCAGCGGCGAGCGGTCAGCGGTGGCTGCCCTGGTACGAGAAGAAGCTGGCCACGAACAGGACGAGGGCGATGATCAGGACCCACTTCAGCCCCTCGGCCAGAAGTCCGACGCCACCGAGGATCAGGGCGAGCACGAGCAGGACGATGACGATGCCCACGGGTGACTCCTTGCGTTCTGGGAACGCGGTTGTGCGAAGGGGGGATCAGACGTTCTCGGGCTCACGCGTGGAGACGGTCTCGGTCTCGCGGACGACCTGGCCGCTGCCGATGTCCCTCTGGCGGCGCGAGGGAACCCGGCTGACCCCGAAGGCCAACGAGATCAGGAGCCCGACGACACCGACCAGCATCAGGATCACGCCGGCGGTGCCGAGGTTGATGCCGTCGACCGAGGTCTCGAGCGCGAACCGAAGGATGGCCCCGACGGCGATCAGGAAGATGCTCAGACCGATGCGCATCGCATGCTCTCTCTGGGCCTGCGAGCGGTCCATGGACCGGCTGGCTGTCAGCGGCAGGCTCTTGGTCCGATGGTGCCGCGCCCACGTGACCACGGCGTGACGGTCACGTGACACCGCTCGGCCGACATGTCGGCCGAAGCCGTCGAGGCACAGTCACATGCCCTGGGGGCGCGGGCCGATCAGGTCCTGGAGCGTCGCCAGTGCCGCCAGCTCGATCCGGGAGACGTGCGCTTGCGAGACACCCAGCTCCTCACCCACCTCGCGCTGGGACAGGCCCTCCCAGAAGCGTCGGTAGAGCAGCAGCCGGACGCGCGCGTCCAACTCCTCGAACGCCGCCGCGATGTCCGGATCGAGCACGTCCAGCGAATCGGTGGCGCCGAGCCGGTCGTTGAACTGGTCGGTGCGGACGCGCTCGGCGGCGTCGACGGCCGATGCCTCGATGATCCCGGCGACCGAGCAGTCCAGGTGTGCCGCGAGCTCCTCGACGTCGGGCTGACGGTGCAGCACGGTCTCGAGCTGGGCGGTTGCCCGACGGATCTGCATGAAGCGCTCGTGCAGCGGCCTCGGGACGTGCACCGAGTACCGGTCGTCGCGGAACCAGCGCATCAGGGCACCCCAGACCTTGGCGCGGGCATACGCCGCGAAGGGCGCGCCATGGCCGAGGTCGTAGTCCTCGATGGCCTTCTGGAGGCCGTGTTGGGCGACGGACACGACGTCCTCGTGGCCCGGCCCCCGCTGACGGTGCAACTTTGCGGACTGGCCGAAGACCAGAGGTTGGTACCGCTCGGTGAGGATGATCCGGGCACGACCTGACACCTCGGCGCCGTCGTCCCTGATGACCTGGATGAGCTCGCGGTCGTCGGCGGCCACGAGATCCCTGCGAAGGAGGGCAACCGTCGTCTGGACAGGCTCCGCCAGTTCGCGCACCGCTCTCCGGTCCAGCACCACCTCTGCGACGCTCATCGTCGGCTGCCCCGGTGGGGAGCGGCACTGGCCAGGAACTGAACGATCACAACGCCCACAGGGGGCTCCTTGCTCTCTCGGTTCTCGGCTGTTCGGGAGGTGGGGGATCGGACGGCGTCCCCCAGCAGCCGGTTCGGTCGTGATCGTGGCGCGGCCACGTCACCACGGCGTGACGCG
>CAZSQF010000254.1:0-4454 GCA_964608935.1 uncultured Actinomycetota bacterium
GGGCAGCAGGACGACGACGACGTCGGCCTCGGCCGCAGCGTCGTTGGTGTCCTTGACGGTGAGCCCCTGCTCCTCGGCCCGGGCGCGCGACGCCGAGCCGGGCCGCAACCCGACCCGGACGTCGACCCCGGAGTCCCGAAGGTTCAGCGCGTGCGCGTGGCCCTGGCTGCCGTATCCGAGCACCGCCACCCTGCGGCCCTGGATGAGGGACAGATCCGCGTCCTGGTCGTAGTAGATCGTGGCCATTGCCTGCTCCTGATGGGGGTGCGGCCGCCCGGCCGCAGCGACGTGCGAGCCTACGCGTCGCGTCGCGACGCGTAGGCAACCACGGCCGGCGCTACTCCACGAACCAGATGAAGTACGCCGCGAAGATGACCGCCAGCGCGTAGAGGATCGGGTGCACCTCACGGTGACGACCCCGGAACAGCATCGTCACCGGGAACAGGAACAGCCCGAGCGCGATCCCGTTGGCGATGCTGAAGGTCAACGGCATCGCGATGATGGTGACGAACGCCGGCAGTGCGTACTCGAACTCGTCCCAGGCGATCCCGCCGAGGCCCTTGGCCATCATGACCCCGACGATGATCAGCGCCGGCGCGGTGACCTCGGGATGGTCGATGACGGCCGCGAGCAGCGGCGAGAACGCCAGGGCCAGCAGGAACAGGCCGGACGTGACCACCGAGGTGAGCCCGGTCCGCCCGCCGGCCCCGACACCGGCCGCCGACTCGATGTAGGAGGTGGTGGTCGAGGTGCCCATGGCCGCGCCCCCCATCGTGGCGATCGAGTCGGACACGAGCGCCCGGTTCGCCCGCGGCAGGTGCCCTTCGTCGTCGAGCAGGTCGGCCTGGTTGGCGACCGCGATGAGTGTCCCGGCGGTGTCGAAGAAGTCCACGAACAGCATCGTGAACACGACCATCGCCATCTGGGCCGTGAGCAGCTCGGGGAGGTTCGTGAACGCCTCGCCGAAGGTAGGTGCCACGCTCGGGACCGCAGACACGATGCCGTCCGGCAGCGCGATCTGGCCGAAGATCATGCCGATCACGGCGGTCACGACGATGCCGTAGAACACGCCGCCACGCAGGCCGCGGAGCAGGAACAGGGCCGTGACGACGAGCCCCACGATCGCCAGCACCGTCGCCGGCGTGGTGAGGTCGCCCAGCGTGACCGCGGTCGGCTCGTAGACCTCGACGATGCCGGCGTTGCGCAGCCCGATGAACGCGATGAACAGCCCGATGCCGGCGCCGACGGCCAGCTTGAGCTGGAGCGGGATCGCGTTCAGCACCGCCTCCCGGATGCCGCTCACGGCCAGCAGGAAGAACAGCACGCCGGACACGAGCGTGCCGGCCAGGGCGGTCTCCCACGGGATGCCCATGCCGAGCACGACCGTGAACGCGAAGAAGGCGTTGAGCCCCATGCCCGGCGCCTGGGCGATCGGGTAGCGGGCCCACAGTCCCATGATGGCGGTGCCGAGGGCAGCGGCCACGCACGTGGCCACGAACACGGCGCCGAAGTCCATCCCGGTCTCGCTGAGGATGCCCGGGTTCACGACGATGATGTAGGCCATCGCGAGGAACGTCGTGGCTCCCGCGATCACCTCGGTGCGAACGGTGGTCCCGTTCTCCCGGAGCCGGAAGTACCGGTCGAGTGCCGAGCCGCCCGGGTCCTTCACGGTCGTGGTGTCGATCTGGTCGTCCGCCATCGGGCGCCATCCCCTTGTGTCGGGCCTTTGTGTCAAGGCCGAGGTGTCGGCCGGCACGCCGCCCGGCCCGCTGTCATGTCGGACGGGATACTAGGCAGGCTGCCCGCTGTGGCGGGCGGGGTTGTGTGACTCCGGTCCCGACGCGGGATCGTGCGGGGTCACCGACTACCGTGCGCAGCATCCGGCGTCCGACGGATCGGGGAAAGGTCACACGTGGTCGAGGTGTTCGTCCCGCGTGAGACGGCGGTGGGGGAGCGCCGGGTCGCGGTGACGCCGGAGACGGTGGTCACGTTGGCCAGGGCCGACATCGGTGTGGCGGTCGAGCGCGGCGCGGGGGTGTCCGCGGGTCTCGAGGACGCGGCCTACCGGGACGTGGGGGCCCGGATCGCCGACGCGGCCGAGGTGGCCGATGCGTCGCTGGTGGCCCGGGTCGCACCACCGTCGGTCGACGAGGTGGCCTCGCTCGGGTCGGGCAGCGTGCTGTTGTCGTTCGTCGCGCCACACCGCAATCTCGACGTCGTCCGCGCCCTTGCCGCGGGTGGCGTGACGACCTTGGCGATGGAGCTGATCCCCCGGATCAGCCGGGCCCAGTCGATGGACGCGCTGTCGAGCCAGGCCAACCTGGCGGGGTATCGGGCGGTGATCGTCGCCGCGCACCTGCTCGACAAGTACTTCCCGCTGTTCATGACTGCGGCGGGCACGATCCGGCCGGCGAACGTGGTCGTGCTGGGTGCCGGGGTGGCGGGGCTCCAGGCGGTGGCCACGGCCCGGCGGCTGGGCGCCGTCGTGCACGTGTCCGACATCCGCGAGGCCGCTCGGGACGAGGTCGCGTCGCTCGGCGGCAAGTTCATCGAGGTTCCCGACGCGGAGGACCTCACCGGCGAGGGCGGGTACGCCAGGGAGGCCGGCGAGGACTTCCTCACCCGCCAGCGGAAGGTGCTGACCGAGCACCTGTCGAACGCGCACGCGGTGATCAGCACGGCCCAGATCCCGGGCCGACCGGCGCCGGAGCTGATCACCATCGAGATGGTCGAGGCGATGCCTACCGGGTCGGTCATCATCGACCTGGCTGCGGCTGACGGCGGCAACTGTCGGCTCACCGAGGTGTCGGGCACCGTCGAGCACGACGGGGTGCGCATCGTGCCGGGCCACGACTTCCCGTCGGCCATGCCCGGCGAGGCCAGCGCGCTGTATGCCCGCAACGTGGCCGCGCTGGCGGGGGTGCTCGTCGACGACGACGGTGGGTTGCGGGTCGATCCCGACGACGACGTGGTCGCCGGCGCGCTGCTGACCCGAGACGGCGAGGTCGTGCATGCGCGCACGGCCGAGCTGGTGGCCGATGCCCCGCCCGAAGGAGGTGGTCACTGATGGGTGCGCTGCTCGTCAGCGTCTACGTGTTCGTGCTGGCCGCGTTCCTCGGCTTCGAGCTGATCACCAAGGTGCCACCGACGCTGCACACGCCGTTGATGTCGGGCGCGAACGCGATGTCGGGTGTGACCGTGATCGGTGCGCTGAGCCTGGTGGCCGTCGGGGACGCGACGACAGGGGTGCTGTTGGGCGTGGTCGCGCTGGTGCTGGCCACCGTCAACGTGGTGGGTGGCTTCCTGGTCACAGACCGGATGCTGTCGACGTTCGGTCGCCGGCGGTCGAGCTCGGCACCGGGAGGCCAACGGTGAGCGTCACCGACGTCACGGCCTTCCTCGCGCTCGGGTCGATCGCGCTGTTCGTGATCGGCCTCAAGCGGCTGTCGCGGGTTCGGACCGCCCGCAGCGGCAACGCGCTGATGGCTGCGGGCATGCTGCTGGCGGTGGTGATCACGCTCGTCGAGCAGGGGCTGGTGGACTACCGCTGGATCCTGGGTGGCCTGGCGGTCGGCAGCGCCGGCGGGGTCGCGATCGTGCTGCGCGCCAAGGCGACCCAGATGCCCCAGATCGTGGCGCGGTTCAACGGCTTCGGCGGCGCCGCGTCGGCGCTGGTCGCGCTGTCGCTGTTCTGGCGCGAGGTGGTCGAGGCGGCGGGTGACGGGACCGCCGCCGCCACGCTCGGCGCGACCGCCGCGGCGACGCTGGTGCTGTCGGTGCTCATCGGTGCGATCACCTTCAGCGGCAGCGTGCTCGCCGAGCTCAAGCTGCGGGGCACCATCGGGGGCATGCCGCGGATCCCGGTCCGCGGGCTGCTCATGGGGCTGTTCGCGGCCGGCGGGCTGGTCGCGGGTGGCATCGGGGTGTTCGGCGTCGACGAGCCGCTGCCGGCCGCACTGTTGGTGATCGGGCTGCTGGTCGCGAGCCTGCTCGCCGGCGTCGTGCTCGTACTGCCGATCGGTGGCGCCGACATGCCGGTGGTCATCAGCCTGCTCAACTCCCTGTCGGGGCTGGCCGCCGCCGCCGCAGGCTTCGCGCTCGCCAACAACCTGCTCATCATCGCCGGCACCATCGTTGGCGCCGCCGGGCTGATCCTCACCCAGATCATGTGCACGGCCATGAACCGTTCGCTGGTCAACGTGCTGGTCGGGGGGTACGGCGGCGACGGCGGTGTGGCCGACGAGTCGGACTACACCAGCATCGTGTCGGCCGACGCGGAGGAGGCCGCGATGGTGCTCGAGTCGGCGCAGTCGGTCATCATCGTGCCGGGCTACGGGCTGGCCGCGGCCCGGGCGCAGAACGCGGTCCACGAGGTCGCCAAGGCGCTGGGCGCCCGTGGCGTCGAGGTGCGGTTCGCGATCCACCCGGTCGCGGGTCGCATGCCGGGCCACATG
>CAZSQF010000255.1:0-4445 GCA_964608935.1 uncultured Actinomycetota bacterium
ACGCCTCGGCGTGGAGGTAGCTGATCTCCTTGAGCTTGAGCGCGCCCTCGTAGGCGATCGGCAGGCCCGCGTGCCGCCCGATGAACATCGTGTAGGTGCTGTCGCGGTAGCGCTCCGCGAGCTCGGCGATCTCCCCATCGAGGCCGAGCACCTGCTCGAGCGCCTCCGGGATCTGCTGGAGCCGGCCGAGGATGTCCTCGCACTCGGAGGAGTAGACACGGCCGCGCACCTGCGCGAGGTAGAGCCCGAGCAGCAGGCACCCGACGATCTGGGTCGTGAACGTCTTGGTCGCCGCGACACCGACCTCGGGTCCGGCGTGGGTGTAGAGCACCCCGTCGGCCTGGCGCGCCAGCGTCGAGCCGACGACGTTGCACAACGCGATCACCGGCGCCCGCTGGTCGCGGGCGTGGCTCGCCGCCGCGATCGTGTCGATCGTCTCGCCCGACTGGGAGATCGCGACCACCAGCGTGTGGGGATCGAGGATCGGGTCGCGGTAGCGGAACTCGCTCGCGACCTCCACCTCGACCGGGATCCCCGCCCAGTGCTCGATCGCGAGCTTGCCGGCCATGCCCGCGTACAACGACGTGCCGGCGGCCAGGACGAACACCTTGTCGACGTGGGTGAGCTCGTGCTCGTCGAGCTTGCGGTCATCGAGGCGGAGCCGACCGTCCCGGATGCGGTCGAGCAGCGTCTCGCGCACCGCTTCGGGCTGCTCGTGGATCTCCTTCAGCATGAAGTGGGGGTAGCCCTGCTTCTCGGCCGCCTCGAGGTCCCAGTCCACCGAGTAGCGATCGGGCTCGGCCGGCTCGCCGTCGAGGTCGACGACCTCGACACCGTCGGGTGTGAGACGGGCGATCTGGCCGTCGAGCAGCGCCGAGACGTCGCGGGTGTGGCTGATCAGCGCGGCGACGTCGGAGGCGCAGTAGCCCACCCCCTCGGCGTGCGCCACGATCAGCGGGGACTGCCGGCGCGCGACCACGATCGTGCCCGGCTCGTCGGTGGCCACGATGCAGAGCGAGAACGCCCCGTCGAGCCGTCCGACGACGCGGCGGACCGCGTCGAGCAGGTCGCCGGTCCCGAGCCGGTCGAGCTCGGCGGCGACGAGGTGGGCCACGACCTCGGTGTCGGTGTCCGACGCGAAGCGGGCCGTGTCGAACGTGGCCCGAAGCGCCTGGTAGTTCTCGATGATGCCGTTGTGCACGACCGCGACCCGGCCGGTCGGGTCCGCGTGCGGGTGGGCGTTGCGATCCGTCGGGCCGCCATGAGTCGCCCAGCGGGTGTGGCCGATGCCGGTCGCCCCGGCCAGATCCCGTCCCTCGAGCGCCTGGACGAACTCCTCGAGCTTGCCGGCGCGCTTCACGATCGCGAGGTCCCGGTCACCACCGACGACGATGCCCGCCGAGTCGTAGCCGCGGTACTCGAGCCGCTTGAGACCACCGACGATGGCCTCGACCGCGTCGTCGCGGCCGGTGATCCCGATGATGCCGCACACGAGGGCGCTCCTGGGCATGAACTGAGGGAAGGCTGACGAGCGAGCCTACCGCCCCGCCCCAGCCGGCTCCGGGTGCCCGTCCGACCGGAGGCGCTGGCCGCGTGCGGGTACCGTCCTGCGGAATCGGCACGGGAGGCCGCCGTGGGTGCGGGTGGCGGGCAGGGCCGCGAACGCGTCGCGCGACGCGTCCTCGCGGTCGTGCTCGGCGTCGCCACGCTCGCGGTGACCGGCTGGGTCCTCACCGACGTCCGGACCGAGCCGACGACGGGCACCGTCCGGGCCGACTCCGAGGTGATCGGCGTCTGGCGCGACGACGGCAGGCGTTGGCAGGTCGTCGGCTTCGAGCCCGGGCAGCAGGTCGAGCTCGCGGTCGGCATCTCGCACCGTGGTCCGCTCCCCGTGCAGCTCGTCGACGCCGGCCGGTCGTTCCGCCGCGACACGGCCTCCAAGGGCTGCGGGTGGTGGCCGGACACCCTGCGGGTCGGGGCCCCGGGATCCGGCCCCGAGGCCAGCCGCCCGCTCGGGCGCGGCATCGAGCTGCGGGGCGACGACGAGATCGTTCTGCGCCTGGCGGGCACGTTCCGTGGCGAGCCCGATTGCCTGCCCGACGACGCCACGGCGTCGCGGCAGCGGCTCGACCTCGACCTGCGGGTGCTCGGACTGCCCAAGCGCAGCCATATCGAGCTCCATGAGGTCGTGAGCTGGTCGACGCAGCCCTCCCGGGCGGCCCAGCGGCTGGCGGCGACCCCGGTCGCTCCGCGGGTGGGCACGGCTCCGTAGCCGGCGACACGAGACGGTACGGCGACAGATCACACCGTGAGGTGATCGCGCACGGCGTCCGCGATGCGGTCGACCGCGAGCTGCGCATCTTGCTCGGTCTCCGCCTCGGCCATCACGCGGATCACCGGCTCGGTCCCCGACGGGCGCAGCAGGACCCGTCCGGCGCGGCCGAGACGCTCCTCCTCGGCCCGGACCACCTCCCAGACCGGGTCGGTCCGCTCGAGGCGGCCGCGGTCGACCCCCTTGACGTTGACGAGCACCTGCGGCAGTCGGTGCATCACCGCCGACAGCTCCTTCAGCGTCGCACCCGTCGACCGGACGATGGACAGCAGCTGCACCGCCGACAGGATTCCGTCCCCGGTGGTGGCGTGATCGAGGCTGATCAGGTGACCGGACTGCTCACCCCCGAGGTTGAGGCCGCGATCGAGCATCGCTTCGAGGACGTAGCGGTCGCCCACGGGTGTCTCGACCACCTCGACCCCGAGGGCCGCCATCGACTGGCGGAAACCGAGATTGGTCATGATGGTCGTGGCCACGGCGTCCTGCTTCAGCGTCCCCATGTGGTGCATGTGACGCGCCAGGATCGCAAGGATGACGTCGCCGTCGACCTCGACGCCCTCGTGGGTCGCCGCGATCAGCCGGTCGGCGTCGCCGTCGTGGCTGATGCCCGCGTCGGCGTGGTGGGCGACCGTGGCCTCACAGACGACCGCGGGATGGGTCGAGCCGGCGTGGTCGTTGATGTTCTCGCCGTCCGGGGAGCAGTTGACGGCGACGACCTCCGCGCCGAGCTGGCGGTAGACCTGGGGGGCGACGCTCGATGCGGCCCCGTTGGCGCCGTCGATGACCACCCGCAGCCCGGTGAGGTCGACGTCGGCGATCGAGGCGAGGTGCTCGACGTAGCGGGCCACGGCGGCCGGGTCGGTCAGCCGTCGCCCGATGCGGGTCCCGCGCGGTCGACGACCGTCGTCCTCGTCGACCACGGCCGCGAGCCGTGCCTCCTCGTCGTCCGACAGCTTGTAGCCGTCCGGGCCGAAGAACTTGATCCCGTTGTCGCCCACGGGGTTGTGGGACGCGCTGATCATGACCCCTGCGGCGGCCGAGGAGCGGGCCGTGAGGTGGGCCACCGCCGGCGTGGGGAGCACTCCGACCGACACGGCGTCGCCGCCGGCCGAGGTGAGGCCGGCCACGAGCGCCGATTCGAGCATCTCGCCCGACCAGCGCGGATCGCGGCCGATGAGGACCGACGGGCGCTTCTCGCCCCCCTCGTGGAGCAGGGTGCCGAGCGCCCGGCCGAGCGCCATCGCGAGCTCGGGTGTGAGGTCGACGTTGGCCTCGCCACGCACGCCATCGGTGCCGAAGATGGATGCCACCGGTCGTCTCCTGCCCGTCGGGTCGGTTCGCGCCCGTTCCCCGGATGAGCCGGTCGACCCCTAGCGCTTGCTGAACTGGGGCGCGCGACGCGCCTTCTTGAGCCCGTACTTCTTGCGCTCCACCTTGCGGGCGTCACGGGTCAACAGGCCCGCGTGCTTGAGCGGACCGCGCCAGTCGGCGTCCTCCTCGGCCAGGGCACGCGCGATCGCGAGGCGTAGCGCACCGGCCTGGCCGGTGGTGCCACCGCCGTGCAGCCGCGCGCGGACGTCCCACTGACCGGACTGTTCGAGCACCTCGAAGGGCTCGAGGACGCGTGAGCGCAGCTTCTCGGTCGTGAAGTACTCCTCCAGCGGACGGCCGTTGAGCGTGAACTGTCCCGATCCGCGGGCCACGCGGGCGCGGGCGACCGCGGACTTGCGACGTCCGGTGAAGATCGTGTCCGGCATCGTGTCGTGCACCTCGTTCCTGGTCTCGCGCAACCGTTGCGCGACTGGGTCAGACGTGGTCGGGCAGCGGCTTGGGCTGCTGCGCGGCGTGCGGGTGGTCGGCCCCGGCGTAGACCTTGAGCTTGGTGCCCATGGCGCGGCCGAGCTTGCTCTTGGGCAGCATCCCCTTGATGGCGCGCTCCACGACCTCGGTCGGCCGCTTGTCCAGCATCGAGGCGAACGGCACCGACCGCACCCCGCCCGGGAAGCCCGAGTGCGAGTGGTAGAGCTTCTTGTCCGCCTTGCCCCCGGTCACGACCACCTTGTCGGCGTTGACGACGATGACGTGGTCGCCGCAGTCGAGGTGGGGCGTGTAG
>CAZSQF010000256.1:0-4438 GCA_964608935.1 uncultured Actinomycetota bacterium
TCGAAGGCGCGTTCGCCGAGGGGATCGGATTCGACGGCTCGTCAGTTGACGGGTTCGCGCGGGTCCAGGAGTCGGACATGCTCGCGATCCCTGACGCCTCGACCTTCCAGGTGCTGCCGTGGCGGCCCGACGACGCGGGCGTCGCGCGCATGTTCTGCGACATCTCCACGCCCCACGGCGAGCCGTTCACCGCAGATCCTCGCCAGGTCCTGCGGCGCAATCTCGCCAAGGCCGCGGACATGGGCTACAGCTTCTACGTCCATCCAGAGATGGAGTTCTTCCTGTTCAACGGCCCGGACGACCCGACGCCGCTGGACAACGGCGGCTACTTCGACCTCACGCCCCTCGACGTCCAGTCCGACTTCCGCCGCCAGGCGATCCAGACGCTGGAGGGCATGGGGATCTCCGTCGAGTACTCCCACCACGAGGTCGCGCCGAGCCAGCACGAGATCGACCTGCGCTACGCCGACGGCCTCACGATGGCCGACAACATCATGACCTTCCGGCTGGTGGTCAAGGAGACCGCGCTGCAACGAGGCATCTACGCGACGTTCATGCCCAAGCCGATCGAGGGGCAGTGGGGCAACGCGATGCACCTGCACCTGTCGCTGTTCGAGGGCGACACCAACGCCTTCCACGACCCGTCGCACCCCTACCACCTGTCCCCGACAGCGCAGGCGTTCACCGCCGGCCTGCTGCGCCACGCGCGCGAGATCACGGCGGTCACCAACCAGTGGGCCAACTCGTACAAGCGGCTGACGGCTCGGCTGCACGGCCCGCTGCCGTCGGGCGAAGCGCCGGTGTATGTGTCCTGGGGGCACTCCAACCGCAGCGCGCTCATCCGCATCCCGATGTACAAGCCGCGCAAGGGTGCGTCGACCCGGATCGAGTACCGGGCTCCCGACCCTGCCTGCAACCCCTACCTCACCTTCGCGCTGCTCCTGGCGGCGGGCCTGAAGGGCATCGAGGAGGGCTACGAGCTGCCGCCGGAGAACGAGGACAACATCTTCGAGCTCACCCCACAAGAGCGCGCGGCGGTCGGCATCGAGCGGCTGCCGTCGAGCCTCGGTGAGGCGCTCGCCCTCATGGAGTCGTCCGAGCTGGTGGCCGAGACGCTCGGTGAGCACCTGTTCGCGTTCTTCCTCGCCAACAAGCGCCAGGAGTGGGACGAGTACTCCGCGCACGTCACCGCCCTCGAGATCGATCGCTACCTCCCGTTGCTGTAGGACCGGGTCGTGAGCCCTCGCCAGGTGTCGCCGCGCGCGCGTCTCGCCGCGGCCGGCCTCGACGCCGACCGCGCCCTCGAGGCGATCGTCGAGGCGGGCCTCGACGGCGACGATGCGGCGCTGGACGAGCTGCTGGCGCTCGTGTCGGAGGCCGCCGACCCCTCGGAGGCCTTCCGGTGCGTGACCGAGCTGGCCGCCAACCATCCGGCCATGTTCGGCGAGGTCCGCGACGACCCGGCATGGCTCGCACGAGTGGTCGCGGTCGCCGGCGCGTCACGTCCGCTCGGTGAGCTGCTCGGTCGGCACCTCGACGCGGTCGTGGCCCTCCGCACCCTCGATCCCGTCGACATCGACGCGACCGCCGCCCGGGTCGAGGCCGCCGTCTCGAGCGAGGACGAGCTCGCGATGCAGGCCGCGGGCATCGCCGCGATCCGGCGGGCCGCGACCGCCGACATCACCGCCCGCGATCTCACGGGTGTGGCCGACGTCGAGGAGGTCGGCGCCGAGCTCGCCGCTCTGGCCGAGGCCGTCCTGACGGGCACGCTGCGCGCCGTCCACCAGCAGGCCGCGCCCGACGGACCCGCCGCACGCATCGCGGTCATCGGCATGGGCAAGCTCGGTGGCGGCGAGCTGAACTACGTCTCGGACGTGGACGTCATCTTCGTCCACGAACCGACCGGCGGCGCCTCGGACGGGGACGCCATGGGCGAGTCCCGACAGGTCCTGTCGCGGCTGATGGAGCTGCTCAACGCGTCGACCACCATGGGGCGCGCGTACGAGGTCGACCCGACCCTGCGGCCCGAGGGCCGGGCCGGGGCGCTGTCCCGCTCGGTCGCGTCCTACGTGGCCTATTGGGAGCGGTGGGCCAAGACCTGGGAGTTCCAGGCGCTGCTCAAGGCCCGTCCCGTCGCGGGGGACCGCGAGCTCGGTGCCCAGCTCTTGGCCAAGGCCGAGCCGTTCGTGTGGCCGGACCGGCTCGAGCCGGACGTCGTCGCCGAGATCCGGGACATGAAGGCGCGCATCGAGGCCAAGCCCGAGGTGGTCCGGCACGGCGAGCGGCAGATCAAGCTCGGGCCCGGCGGGATCCGCGACATCGAGTTCGCGGTCCAGCTCCTCCAGCTCGTCCACGGGCGTGGCGACCGCTCGCTGCGGCTGGCCGGCACCCTGCCGACCCTGGACGCGCTGGCCCGCAACGGCTACGTGGCGGAGGAGGACGCGAGCGCGTTCGCCGAGGCCTACCGGGTGCTGCGGACCGTCGAGCACCGGCTCCAGCTGGCCCACGAGCGTCGGACCCACACGATCCCGGCCGACGAGCCACGCCAGGAGTGGCTGGCGCGATCGCTCGGGTATCGCGCCGACGGCGATCTGCCGGCACGGGTCGGCATGCTGCGCGAGCTGGCCCGCGTCCAGGGCCGGGTTCGTGAGCTGCACGCGAAGCTGTTCTACCGACCGCTGCTCGAGGCCCACGCGGCCGTGTCCGCGTCGGCCGCCGAGGTGAGCGTGCCGGGTGCGGTCACGGCCATGGGCGACGAGGCGGCGGTCGAACGCCTGACCGCGCTGGGGTTCCGTGACGGGGTCGCGGCGCTGCGCAACGTTCGCGACCTCACCGCGGGGGTGACGCGGCGCGCACGAACCCTGCGGGCCGTCCTGCCCGGCGTGCTCCAGGTGCTGCAGGACACCCCCGATCCGGACACCGGGCTGGCGTCGTTCCGTGAGCTCGTCGAGGCACAGGGGGAACGCGGTGAGCTGTTGGCGCATCTGCGCGACCACCCGCCCGCCGCGGACCTGCTCGCGCGTGTGCTGGGGACCAGCCGGGTCGCGGGCGAGCTGTTGACCGGCCAGCCCCAGGGGGTGGAGTGGCTGCGGGACGAAGCCGTCCGCGACGAGCCCCGGACCCGGGCCAAGCTCGTGAAGATGGCTGTCGGCCGGCTGCACTGGCAGGACACCACCGCCGCCCTGCGGCGGTTCAAGCGTCACGAGCTCCTGCGTGTCGTCATCCGCGACCTGTCGGGGGCGACGACCGTGTCGGGTGTCGGGGAGGAGCTGACCGCGCTGGCCGAGGCGTGCCTGACCGGAGCGCTGCGGGCGGAGCTGCGGCGGCAGGCCGCCGAACGCGGGCTTGCGTCGCCCGACGAGCTGCCGGTCAGCATCGCGATCGTCGGCCTGGGCAAGCTAGGTGGCCGTGAGCTGCACTACGTGTCGGACCTCGACGTCCTGTTCGTCCATCGGGGCGTCGGAGGCGCCGACGAGTCCGACGCGAACCGGCTCGCCCTCGACATCGCCGGCAAGGTGATGCGGTCGTTGTCGGGGATCACGGCGGAGGGCACGGCGTTCGAGGTGGACGCGGAGCTGCGCCCGGAGGGCAAGAGCGGACCCCTGTCGCGGACCCTGGCCTCCTACGAGGCGTACTGGGAACGCTGGGCGGAGCCCTGGGAGCACCAGTCGCTGCTGAAGGCGCGTCACGTCGCCGGGGACCGCGAGCTCGGCCGGGAGCTCGCCGCGGCCGCCGGCCGCCATGCCTACCCGCAGGACTTCGACGACACCCGCGTGTCGACGATGCGACGCATGAAGGCCCGCATCGAGAAGGAACGCGTCCCCCGGCGGGTCGATCCCGGTCGTCACCTCAAGCTCGGACCCGGCGGCCTGTCCGACGTGGAATGGACCGTCCAGCTGCTCCAGCAGCGGCACGGTGCGCGGCGCCGTGTGGTGCGGACCACGTCGACGATGGCAGCGATCGATCTGCTCCAGGACGATGATCTGCTCGAGCACGCCGAGGCCACGTGGCTGCGCAATGGCTACCGGTTCCTGTCGCAGGTCCGCAACCGGCTGTATCTCCTGCGGCACCGTGACGTGGACGTGCTTCCCCAGGGCGCGCAGCATCTCGAGGTCCTGGCCCGGAGCCTCGGCTACGGCCGTGGCGGCTGGCAGGAGTTCGAGGAGGACCGTCGTCGGCACGCGCGTCACGTTCGTCGTGCCTGCGAGCAGATCTTCTACGGGATGGAGGCAGCCGACCGTACGGGCCAGTGGTAGCGCCCTCCGTCGGATCCGGTGGTCCAGTCGAGGCGTCAGTTGCCGCGGACGCATCTGGCGGCCCACCGGCAGGGTGCGCCTGGTGTCGGTGGGTGACCACTGGTGGGTGTCAGCGCCCTCGCTGGTCGAGGGGCGCGGCCACTGGGACGCCGGGCCGGTAGGCGAGGTGGAGGTGGGTCGGG
>CAZSQF010000257.1:0-4426 GCA_964608935.1 uncultured Actinomycetota bacterium
CGAGCGGGCGGTACTCGGCCCGGTTCCAGACACCGTCGGGGGAGAAGGGCTGGTCGGCCCGGAGCCGCTCGGTGAAGGCGACGTTGAAGCGGAGGAAGTCGATCAGCTCGCAGGCGGCGTCGATCTCGGCCTGATGCACCGACTTGGATTGCCCCAGGATCGTGGCGGCGTTCAGGGCATCGCGCCACGGCCCGGCCATGAGGTCGGCGGCACGGAGGAACACCGCCGCCCGCGCCTCGAACGGCCAGCGGGACCAGTCGTGATGCGCGTCGGTGGCCGCCTCGATCGCCGCACGGACGTCCTCCCGGCGTGCCGCGTGCACCTCGGCGAGCTCGAGGTCGTGACGGTGGGGGGCGCGCTGCACGAACGTCTCGCCACTGATGACGGTCCTCCCGCCGATGACCATCGGGGCCTGCGACCGCTGACCGCCCAGCTCGGCGAGCTTCGCGGCCAACCGGTCCCTTTCGGTCGAGCCGGGCTCGTAGGTGCGGACCGGCTCGTTGTGAGGCTCGGGGACGGCCATGGTCGGGGCTCCTTTCAGCGCCGCAGGGCTCGTAGGAAGAAGAGCAGGTTGGCGGGCCGCTCGGCCAGCCGTCGCACGAAGTAGGCGTACCAGGCCGCGCCGAACGGGACGTACACGCACAGCGTCTCACCCACGTCGACCAGGCGTTGTTGCAGGTCGGGCCGCACGCCGTAGAGCATCTGGAACTCGAGCCTCCGCGACGAACGCCCCAACCGGCGTGCCGCCCGGCGCACGTGGCCGATCAAGCGGTGATCGTGGGTGGCGAAGCGGGGATACGTGCCGTGCTCGAGCAGGTAGGTGGACAGATCGCGGAAGGCTGCGTCGATCTCGGCCCGGCGCTGATGCGCGACCGCCGGGGTCTCGGCGTAGGCCCCCTTGCAAAGTCGGACGCTGGCGCCGAGCTCGCACAGCCGGGCGACGTCCTCCGGGGTGCGGTGCAGGTAGGCCTGGACCGCGCACCCGACGTGGGCATGACCGTCGGCGTGGAGCGCCTCGACGAGCTCGATGGTCGCCTCGGTGGTCGAGGAGTCCTCCATGTCGAGCGTGACGTGGGTCGCGGTCGTCGACGCCGCATCGGCGAGCTGTGCCAGCCGCTTGCGGGCGCGGCCGACGTCGACCAGCGTTCCGAGCTGGCTCGGCTTGATCGACACGCCAGCGGGCAGCGCCTCCGCTCCGATCGCCTCGATCGTGGCCTCGTAGTCACGTGTGGCGCGGTCCGCGTCGACGTCGTCCCCGACGTGCTCGCCGACGAGATCGAGCGACACGTCCCGACCCCGCCGGGCCAGGTCGCGGGCGGCCGACATGCCGTCCTCGAGCCGTTCGCCGGCCACATAACGCAATGCGATCCGGCGCGCGATCCGGCTGGAGGTCGCCAACCGCTGCAGCCGCTCGTTCTCCGAGGCCTGGACGAGCAGCCTCGACACCATGCCCTGCTCCTCGCTCGGTCCCGATCCTCCCGCTGGCCCGGCGTGTGCGTCCAAGGTGCCACGTCGCGTCCACGCCGGCACCCTCGCACACGACCGACCCCGGCCCACGCCGGTTCCATCCACAGGCTGGAGGGTCCCCGCGTCCACCACGGCGATCCCCGGGCCTAGCGTCGAGCGCCGCGAGCTCCCGAGCCTCGGAGTCATGGTGGTCGCTGCCGCGCGGTCCCGGGCACGGCGCGCGCCGGCACGGGTGCTGGTGGTCCTCGGTGCCCTCACCGCGCTGCTGTCGCCGGCGGCGGCGCTCGCGGCCGGCGACGCAGCGGCGGGATGGACCGGGACACCGCCGGCGCCGACCGTGCACTACCGGGTCCCGGTGCCGGGCGAGGTGGTGCGGCCCTTCGAGCCGCCCGGCAGCGCCTTCGGGCCCGGGCACCGTGGCGTCGACCTTGCCGCCGCGCCCGGGGACGGTGTGGCGGCTGCTGCCGCGGGAACGGTGCGTCATGCGGGACCCGTGGCCGGGGTGGTGTGGGTGTCGGTGGAGCACGCCGACGGGCTCGTCACCACCTATGGGCCGTTGACGCGGTTGACGGTCCGGGCGGGCGCCGCGGTCGCCGGCGGCGAGGTGCTCGGACGGTTGACCGCCGGGGGCCATGGCGACGGCGGGGCGGATCACGGCCTGCACTGGGGTGCGCGGCGCGGCCCGCACTATCTCGACCCCCTGTCGCTGCTCGACCGGGGTGTGGCCCGGCCGTCGCTGGTCGGGTCCGGCGGCTGGGACGGCACGGCGTTCGCCGTCGAGGCCTACGAGCCGTGGCGCGGCGCTCGCTGGGGCGGGGTCGGCCTGCACGGCTCGCCTGTCGCGCAGGGCCCCGGCTTCGCGGTGGCACCCAACCCCAACCACCTCATGATGGTGTCCGGGTGGGCCACGGTCTCCGGGCACCTGCCGATCGACCCGGAGCACCTCGGCTACGACCCCCGCAGCGTCACGGCGTTGTCCTATGCCGGCCGGGACCCCGTCGCCGGCTCGCCGTCGGCGGACCCGTGGCGGGACCAGCTCCCGTACGCCGCGCAGGACACCTGGTCGGGCGTCCCCGACGCGGCCGCCCGCCTCGAGGCCCAGCTGCGGGCGCACGCGGCGCGCGAGCCGGGCAGGGCCGTCGACCTCGTCGGCCACTCGATGGGCGGGGTGGCGCTGTTGTACTACCTCGCCCACCACCACGATCCCTACGACCCCGGCCTGCCCCAGATCGGCCACGTCGTGACCGTCGGCTCGCCGTTGCGCGGCTCCGACCTGGCGTCCTTGGCGAAGGCGATCGACGATCACGCCAGCCTCGGGCCGTCCGTCGAGCTGTGGCGGCGGCGGATCGCCGACGGGGACTCGCGCCTGGCGGGCCGAGCCGGCCGGGTCCAGCTCGGGGCCCCCGCGATCGACCAGCTGCGTGTCGGCGCCCCGCTGCTGGGGGAGCTGGCAGCCGGATGGGCGTCGGCACTGGCCGACGGCCCCGCGGGACCGCTGGCCACCGGCACCCGCGTGCTGACGATCGGGGGCGCCGGCGACCGGGCCGTCGCTGCCGCCCGCAGCGCCCAGCCCGGGACTGGCCTCAGCCGCCCCGGCGTCAGCGACGACCCCGTCGTGCGCCACCGCGTCCTGCCGGGCGACCACGCCGGGATGCTGCGGACGGAGGCGGTCCGTGAGGTGGTGTGGCGATTCCTGGCCGGCGAGGAGGTCGTCGACTCCCCGGGCCGGCTGGCCACCTTCGCCTCCCGCGAGCACGGTCGGACGCTGCGGCTCGTCGGTGGGCTCCTGCGGCTCGAGGACGCGCTGCTCGGGCCCGGTCGCCCGGCCCCGCCACCGGGGCTGCTGCTGGAGCCGGGGGACGGCGCCGAGCCGTGAGCCGTTGGACGGTGTCCCGAGCGTGCCGCTACCCTGTGGCGGAGCGGGCCTGCCCTCGCGGCGGGCCCCTCGTCACGTCAACCATCACACACGCTCGCTGACGGACGACCCCGGTGCTTCGTGCACGTCGCGGAGTGGGTCGCCGAGCGGACCGGTCTGCGGTCCCTCTTCCGGACGACGCGGGCGGAGGCCCAACCGAAGCCAGAGAGGATCCATCCGTGGCCGTCGTCACCATGCGCCAGCTGCTCGAGGCCGGTGTCCATTTCGGGCACCAGACCCGGCGCTGGAACCCGAAGATGCGCCGTTTCATCTATGGCGAGCGAAACGGCATCTACGTCATCGACCTGCGCCAGACCGTCGGATACATCGAACGTGCCTACACCTTCACCCGCGACCTCGTCGCCAAGGGTGGCACCGTGCTGTTCGTCGGCACGAAGAAGCAGGCCCGCGACACGATCGAATGGCAGGCACAGCGCGTCGGCATGCCCTATGTCACCGAACGGTGGATGGGCGGCATGCTCACCAACTTCACCACGATCAAGTCCCGCATCGGCCGCCTCAAGGAGCTCGAGGCGATGGAGTCGTCGGGCACGTTCGAGCTGCTGCCCAAGAAGGAGGTCCTGCAGCTCAACCGCGAGCACGAGAAGCTGCAGACCGCGCTCGGCGGGATCCGCGAGATGGGCAAGCTCCCGGACGCGGTCTGGGTGGTGGACACCGTCATCGAGGAGATCGCCGTCAAGGAGGCCAACCGCCTCAAGATCCCGGTGATCGCGATCCTCGACACCAACTGCGACCCCGACCTCGTGCAGTTCCCGGTGCCCGGCAACGACGACGCGATCCGCTCGTCGGCGCTGTTGACGCGGATCATCGCCGACGCGTGTGCGGACGGGCTGCTGCTGCGTGCCTCGCGCTCGCCCGACGAGGAGCTGCGGGTCCAGGCCATGCAGGCGGCCCAGTCCGAGGGTGGCGGGCTCGAGGTGTCCGAGCCCAAGGCCGAGTGGGAGATCGAGCTCGAGCGTCAGCAGGCCGCCGAGCAGGCGACGCGTGCGGCCGGTGACGAGCCGGCCCCGGGTGGGCAGATGG
>CAZSQF010000258.1:0-4425 GCA_964608935.1 uncultured Actinomycetota bacterium
GCGCATCGAGTGCTTCGACATCTCGCACCTCGGTGGGACCGAGGTCGTCGGGTCGATGGTGGTGTTCGAGGACGGCCTGCCGAAGAAGAGCGACTACCGCCGCTTCAAGCTGTCGGTCGACGCCAACGACGACTTCGCCGCCATGCGGGAGGTGATCCGGCGGCGCTTCGCCCGGCTCGTCGAGGAGCGGGCCGCCCCGGTGCTCGACGACGACGGCGCGCCGCGACGCTTCGCGTACCCGCCGAACCTCGTGATCGTGGACGGCGGCGTCGGGCAGCTGAACGCGGCCCTCGAGGGCGTCGCCGATCTGCCGGTCGACGAGGTTGCCTTCGTCGGCCTCGCGAAGAGGTTCGAGGAGCTGTGGCAGCCGGAGCGGAGCCGGCCGCTGCGGCTGCCGCGCGGGAGCGAGGCGCTGTATCTGGTGCAGCGCGTCCGCGACGAGGCCCACCGGTTCGCGATCAGCTACCAACGGGGCCGGCGGAGCCGGAGCGTGACGACCTCCGAGCTCGACGCTGTCCCCGGCGTCGGTCCCGGTCGCCGCAAGGCGCTGCTGGAGCACTTCGGCTCGGTCGCTGCGGTCCGTCGCGCCAGCGCCGAGGAGCTCGCGGCGGTGCCGGGCGTGTCCCATAGGATCGCTGCCGCCGTGCACGACCACCTGCACGCCGCCGGCGTCAAGGACCAGGACGGGCGGGGCTCCGGAAAGGACCGGCGTGACTGACGAGGAGACCTCGGTCGCCAGGGACGGGGCATCGAGCGCAGCGAGCGGCGACGCGGAACGCAGCCGGGCACAGATCCTGGTCATCACCGGGCTGTCGGGCGCGGGTCGCTCCACGGCGTCGAACGTGGTCGAGGACCTCGGCTGGTTCGTGATCGACAACCTGCCGCCGACCCTGATCCAGCGCGTCGCCGAGCTCGCCTTCGCGCCCGGCTCGTCGGTGACACGGCTCGCGGTCGTGGCCGATGTCCGTGGCCGCGAGTTCTTCGCGGCGCTCGTCGACACCATCCGGGACCTGCAACGGGGCGAGTCCGACGTCCGGGTCGTGTTCCTCGAGGCCGACGACGAGGTGCTGGTGCGGCGCTTCGAGGAGACGCGACGCCGCCATCCCGCGGCGGAGGATGCCGGCGTGCTCGCCGGCATCCGGCGCGAACGTGAGCTGCTCGGCGACCTGCGCGGCATGGCCGACCTGATCATCGACACCACCGACCTCAACGTCCACGAGCTGCGCGATCGGGTCATGGAGGCCATGGACGACCCCGATTCGGCACCGCTGCGCATCGAGGTGGTGTCGTTCGGGTTCAAGCGGGGCGCACCGCGCGACGCGGACCTGCTGTTCGACGTGCGGTTCCTGCCCAACCCGCACTGGATCGAGTCGCTACGGCCGTTCACCGGGCGCGACGAGCCGGTGCGCGACTACGTCCTCGGCCAACCCGGGACCTCGCCGTTCCTCGAGGCGCTCGAGCGGTTGCTCGACACGGTCGTCCCCGGTTACGTCGAGGAGGGCAAGCGCTACCTCACGATCGGGATCGGCTGCACCGGCGGCAAGCACCGGTCGGTCACGATCAGCGAGGAGGTCGCGGGCTACCTGAGCCGGACCACCGACCTGCCCGTGACCGTGGAGCACCGCGACCTGGGCGAGGAATGAGCACCTCGTTCCGACGACCCGGGTTGGGGTCCAGGGCGGTTGCCATCGGCGGGGGGCACGGCCTCGCGCGCACGCTCCAGGCCTTGCCGCACGTCGTCGACCACGTCACGGCGGTCGTGACGATGGCCGACGACGGAGGCTCGTCCGGCCGGCTCCGGGCGGACCTGGGGGTGGTGCCCCCCGGTGACCTGCGGATGGCGCTGACCGCGCTCGCCCGTGATCGCGACCTGGCGGACATCCTTGGCTACCGCTTCCCCGCGGGGGAGCTGGCCGGGCACAGCCTGGGCAACCTCGTGCTCGTCGCCGTCCAGGACCTCGAGAAGGGTGACCTGCTGGCCGCACTCGACCGGCTCGCGCGGCTCCTCGACGCGGCCGGGCGCGTCCTGCCGTGCACCACCGCCGAGATGACGTTGCGTGCACGCGCCGGGGACGGTGAGGTCGCCGGCCAGGCAGCCGTGTCCGACACGGCGCGCCTGGAGGAGGTCTGGCTCGAGCCCCCCGACCCGCCCGTGACGCCCGAGGTCGTCGCCGCCATCGAGCGGGCGGACCTCATCGCGCTCGGACCGGGCTCGCTGTACACGAGCCTGCTTCCGAACCTGCTCGTGCCCGGTCTGGGACGGGCGCTGGTCACGGCCACGGCACCGGTCGTGTTCATCGCGAACCTGCGCGAGCAGGC
Source organism: uncultured Actinomycetota bacterium (assembly GCA_964608935.1). Classification (GTDB taxonomy): domain Bacteria; phylum Actinomycetota; class Nitriliruptoria; order Nitriliruptorales; family Nitriliruptoraceae; genus CAZSQF01. The sequence continues at coordinate 2,320 of CAZSQF010000258.1, forward strand.
GGCCGAGACCGAGGGCATGACGCTGTCGGACCACCTGCACGTCCTGCTCGATCACGTCCCCGGGTTGCGGGTGGACGCGGTCGTGGTGCACGAGGGTGCGCCGCCCGCCGGCGAGGGAGCGCCCCTCGAACCCGACGTGGAGGGCGTGGCCGAGCTGGGGGTGCGGATCGAGCGCGCGGACCTGCTCGACGGTGCCGACGGGCACGATCCGGCCGCCCTGGCGCCCGTCCTGCGGCGCGTGCTGGAGGCACGATGACGAACGAGTCCAGCTTCACCGAGGCGGTCCGCCAGGAGCTTGCGCGCGTCCCGGTGGGAGAGGCACCAGCGCTCCAGGCCGAGCTGGCCGCGCTGTTCCGGCTGGCCGGCAGCATCACCGTCCCAGGGGGCGACGGCGAGCGGCTGCGGCTCGAGCTGACGACGTCGTCGGGCGCTGTCGCCCGCCGTGCCTACAGCCTGATCCAGCGGCGCTACGGACTGCGGCCGGAGCTCGCCGTGCGGGCCCCTGGAGGTGTCCGACGCCGCACGAGCTACGGCGTACGGATCGGGGCCGGCAGCCGGCACGTCGGCGCCGATCTCGGCCTGCTCGACGACCACGCTCGACCGTTGCAAGGACTGCCGCCCGACCTGGACGGACCCGGACGTGTGGCCTACCTGCGAGGGGCGGTCCTCGCTGCGGGGTCGATCTCGACGCCCGGCCGGTCGCCGCACCTCGAGATCGCGGTGCGCTCGCACGAGCTGGCCCAGCGCGTCGCCGGGCTGGTCCGAACCGTCGTCGGGGCGAACGCCACCGCGTCGGGGCGCGACCGGCCACGGGTCGTCATCAAGTCGGGCGCGGCCATCGGGGACCTGCTCGCCGCCCTCGGCGCGACCCGTGCGTTCCTCTTGTGGGACGAGCGGCGCCTGCGCCGCGAGGTGCGCAACGACGCGACCCGCCTCGCCAACGCCGACGCTGCAAATCTGCGCCGCATCGTCGAGGCGGCGGCCGGGCAGGTACGGGCCGTCGAGGAGGCCGTGCGTCGCCACGGGTGGGACGACCTCGACGAGGACCTCCGTGCGGTCGCGTTGGCCCGGCTGGCCAACCCGGCCGCGTCGCTGGCCGAGCTCGGCGAGCTGGTCGATCCGCCGGTCGGCAAGTCGGCCGTGCACCGGCGGCTGCGCCGGCTCGAACAGCTGGCCCAGCGCGATCCGTCGAACGGGCCAGAGGACCCTGGCACTGCGTCCGAGGCCCGGTGCTAGGGTCGGCCCGAACGCTGTGAACCCCCCCGATCCGAGGAGCCAGCCCTCATGGCATACCGTGTCGCCGTCAACGGTTTCGGGCGTATCGGTCGCAACCTGCTGCGGTCCGCGAGGCGGCATGGCGTCGACCTCGAGTTCGTCGCCGTCAACGACCTCACCGACACCGACAGCCTCGCGCTGCTGCTCAAGTACGACAGCGTCCACGGACGCTACGACGGCACCGTCGAGACGTCCGGCGAGGACCTCGTCGTCGACGGCCAGACCATCAAGGTGCTGTCCGAGCGCGACCCGGCCGCGCTGCCGTGGAAGGACATGGAGATCGACGTCGTCGTCGAATCCACCGGGTTCTTCACCAGTCGGGCCGACGCCGCCAAGCATCTGGACGCCGGCGCCAGGAAGGTGCTGATCTCCGCCCCCGCGAAGGACGAGGACGTCACCATCGTCCTCGGGGCGAACGAGGGCGACTACGACCCCGACCAGCACCACGTCGTGTCCATGGCGTCGTGCACGACCGGTTCGGTGGTCCCGATGGCCAAGGTGCTGCACGAGGGCTTCGGCATCGCGCAGGGGCTGATGACCACGATCCACGCCTACACCGGCGACCAGCGCCTCCACGACGCACCGCACAAGGATCCACGCCGGGCCCGCGCCGCGGCGGTGTCGGTCGTCCCCACCACGACCGGCGCGGCCAAGGCCGTGTCGTTGGCACTGCCCGAGCTCGAGGGACGGCTCGACGGCATCGCGTTGCGGGTGCCGGTGCCCGACGGGTCGATCACCGACCTGACCCTGGTGCTTGACCGTGAGGTGACGGCCGACGAGGTCAACCAGGCCATGAAGGCGGCGGCCGACGGACCATTGAAGGGCATCCTC
>CAZSQF010000259.1:0-4419 GCA_964608935.1 uncultured Actinomycetota bacterium
ACCGCCCGCAGGCTGTCGCTAATGGAACAGGGAGGCGGCTCGGAGACGAGCCCGTTGAAGACCACATCCCGGGCCCTTGAGGGCTTTGCATAACTATCCTCACCCTGATCCAGAGAAATGGGCGGGAAGATATAGATCTCGTTCTCGCGCACGATATACCTATACGCGATAAGTCCCATCACGACTCGGCCGTGCTCGTCCTGGAAACGAAGGCTGGAGAAGGGAATGCGCATCTCAGCGAACCAGCCCTCCTCAGTCCTCGTCACCTCGGCATCCCAGAAGGTATCCCAGCTCGCATCGAAAGGCGGGCCCGCCCCAGTCCCGATCGCATCGTTGAAGACTGCAATGTCGGTACGATTTCCTGCGGGCGAGGTGATAAACCAAAGGCCATTTTCCTCATCATTGAATGTATCGAGCAGTACGGAACACTCGTCGGCGCCCCATGACGCGCCATCACGTGCGAAGGTGGTGACGCTCGGCGTCTCCGGGTCATAGCAGCGGCAGGCTACGTAGATATGCTCATCGGTGTAGGTCACGAGGATCTCGGTGGGCGAGTCCGGAGGAGCCCCGAAGTCAGACCGCTGCTGCACCAGAGGGAGCCGCCTGACGTCTTTCCATTCGCCCCGCTCCACGTGCCCATCTAGCTTGATGGGGGTCTCCGTTTTGGGGATGACGAAGAGCCGTGGCGATTCGGCTTGGGCGCGAGCGGGACCCGTCCACACCAATGTGTAGCCGAGCATCACGAAGAGGCAGGTGGGTACGACGTGTCTACCGGTAGCCATCATCATCGCTTTTCTCCGTTTTTCACCCGGTGCCGGCGACACCGCCTCGTCAACTCACGGAGAAGCGTTGCCGGCTCCCGGTCTGCCTCCTGCACGGCGATGCGGATAAGGACGGATGGGATGCCGACGAGGGCGGTGACCTTGGAGCCGGTCTTGTTCGGGCGCAGAGGTGCCGGGGACCCGCGCCGTTCGACGCTACGCGCCAAGCGGCTCGATATTCTGGTTGACTCGGAAGAGGTTCTCCGGGTCATATTTCTGCTTGATCGCCCTCAGGCGCGCGTAGTTCTGCCCGAAGGTCTCGGGCACGAGTTCGTCTACTTCTTCGCCCAGGCCGGCGAAGTTGAGATAAGCACGCCCGTGGTGGGAATGGGGCTGCATCCGATCCCAGAAATCCCGCGTCCAGGCGATGTTGACCTCGTCGTCTGAAGGGTCACCCCAGACGGAATCGATCGAAAACATGTATGGCATCGACCGATCGCCGAATGCCGTTGCGCCGGGAGGGAGCCGGGCAGTCGCGCCCCCGAAGTTCCAGATCGAGCTGAGCGTCTCTGGAGAAGGAGGGGTGAGGTTGCCTTCGAGGATCGCGTCGATCACCTCATCCGTCAGCTCCTCCAGATAGAGACTCTTCCAGTAGCATCGACACTCACCGAACGGAACGACGGCGTCGAAAAGACGCTGAAGCTCACAATAGTCCATCGGTCCCGAGAAGTCGACGATGGGATCGGCGAGTTCGCGTAGCGGTCGAAGCAGGGCCTCTCCCTCTGAAGCCTCGCCTGCATAAACGGCGGCCATCGTGTAGACGCGCTTCCCCCAGGCCTCCTGCGGATAATCCGGGTCTTCAGGTACGGTGGAGAACTCGATGAGCGATCCGACATCATCGTTTTTGTCGGCAAGAAAATCACGCCAGAAGCGGATGGGCCCGGCTCCCGCTTCGATGGGGTAGATCGGCGCACAGAAGGCCACCTGCGGCCCCACCCGATGCAAGGCAAACTCAAACTCCGTGACGATGCCGAAATTGCCGCCGCCCCCGCGAAGGGCCCAGAACAGGTCCTCATTCTCCGTCTCACTCGCCTGGAGCACCTCTCCGTCGGCGGTGACCACGGTCGCCGACCGCAAGTTGTCGATGCAAAGCCCGTAGCGGCTTCTCAGCCAGCCGATCCCGCCGGACAGGGTCAGCCCGGCCACACCCGTATCAGAGATGAGCCCTCCCGGAGTCGCCAGTCCGAAGGCTTGCGTTTCACGGTCGACGTCCGCCCAGGTAGCCCCTCCCTCTACCCAGGCTCGCCGGCTCGTCGGATCGACCCGGACGGTTCGCATGAGCGAGAGGTCGATCATGACCCCGCCGTCGCAAACCGCATGACCGGCGACGTTGTGCGCCCCGCCCCGAACGGAAACCATCAGGCGCTGAGCGCGCGCGAAAGCGACGGCTTCCTTCACGTCGGCGACGCCCTTACATCGGACGATGAGCGCCGGACGACGATCGATCATCGCGTTCCAGACGGAGCGCGCCTGGTTGTACCCGTCATCGCCTTCCATCAGTATCTCGCCGCGACACGACCTGCGCAGGGCCGCCACCGCGGCTCGGTAGCCGGCCGATTCACGGTTCGATGAACGTAATGTCGAGAGCTCGCCTGGTGTGTCGGACATGCCTGTCTCCGCTGACCTGTAATGATTCGTTCCTCATCCAGGATAGAGGGTGAAACCGGAACCTCACAAGAGGCATATCGGGTAGAACCGAGGCATATGTGACACCGTCAGACGAGGTTGATTATGACTGCAGACGGCAAACGGCCCGTGATCTCCCTTTTTGCAGAGCCCAAGACGTCGCCGGGCGTGCTCTACGGCCTTTACGACGTCCTCTCCTCTGCAGGGGCCGCCTATCGAGAAATGACGACGGGTGAGGAAGTTGAGGGCTTGCTGAACGTGCAGATCGTCGCCGCGTCGTGTGCACCGTTTCGATGCGCCGGCGACGTGATGATCGAGCCGCACAGCAGCATAGACGACGTGCACCAGTCGGATGCGGTGATCGTGTGTGACATCTACAACCCTATCGATTTGCGACCTCACGCGCGCCACGCTCGAGAAGTCGACTGGTTTGAGCGGATGTACGCGAACGAGGCCGTGCTGGCCTCCGTTTGTACGGGGTCGCTCCTCCTGGCCGAGACGGGCCTCCTGGACGGGCTGGAGGTGACGGGGCATTGGGCGTACTGGCACCTGTGCCGCGAGCACTACCCGAACGTCAGGTGGAGAGAGGATTCGATTCTCTGCCTGGCGGGAGAACAGGAGCGGGTCGTAACGGCCGGGGGCGGCACCGCCTGGCACGATCTAGCCCTGTACCTGATCGCCCGGTTCTGTGGCTCTGAGCATGCGATCAACACCGCCCGAGTCCACCTGCTGTTGAGTCACACCGATGGTCAGCTCCCGTTCGCCGCGATGACGCAGCGCGTGCAACACACTGATGCCGTGATCAGGGACTGCCAGCACTGGATTGCAGAGCATTACGCTGTCGCCAAACCGGTCTCTCAGATGGCTGAACATTCAGGGCTCAAGCCGCGAACGTTCGCGCGCCGTTTTCGAAAAGCAACCGGCTATCTTCCCCTGGAGTACGTCCAGACGCTCCGCATCGAACGCGCGAAGCACCTGCTGGAGACGGAGCGCACCAACCTGGAGGAAATCGGGTACAGGGTCGGCTATGAAGACACGGCCTTTTTTCGCCGCCTATTCAGGCGCGAGACGAGCTTGACGCCGGCCAATTATCGGAAAAAGTTTGCGGATATTGGGCGTGTCGCACCCTCACTGCGCATCGGCCGAGCTCAGTCATGAAAGCTCAGTGGAGGCGAGGATGAACTGCTCGCCGAGCAGCCACTGTTGTTTCGTTGAGAGCGGATCTGACCGCTACCCTGAAGTGATGGACCTCTTCCACGACCCGGACGCACATCCCAGAGGCCGGCGTCGTTCGAGAAAGGCAAAGTCGTAGATGTTTAGCCTTGTGGGTACGCCGCGTCGACTACGCCAGCGGGACGAAGGATGAGCGGCCCCAGTATCGGGCACTTCACGCCGATGCCCGTAACCGTAGTATCGACGTGGTGCTCGTATGGCGCGACGACCGATTTGCCCGGACCACGCAGGCATTGGTGAATGCGCTGAAGGAATTTCAGGCTGTTCAACGGAGCCACCGATGGTGAACTACTACGCGGCGCGCTTCGAAGGTTCTCTTGTCAGGGTAGTAGGTCCGAATGGCTGGCGCTGGAGCACGTCGACGACGCGTACTGACACAGGCCCTGGTGCCTGCTAACTCGTGTGGGTGGAGTCCTTCTACAAACTCACAGGTAAGTGACTCGTGTGCTCGCGGCACCGAAGGCCACACTATTCCCGAACGGGTGATAAGTACGGTTATCACGCATGCGCATGCGAACGTCGGCGAGGCTACCGACAGCCGGCTCCGAACAGGCAAGCCATCAAGTGGACGACAGTATCCGCGGATCGCTCGAAGCTGTCACCGGCGCGAGCGTCCGCAGATACGGGACGTCCCACATAGACGCATCGCAGCCCGACAAGAGGAGAGACCCGGTCGCCCCTTCGGTGACGCAGGACGATGAGCTAATCCACCACGCGGCGGCTCTCGGCCTCGGAAGCC
>CAZSQF010000260.1:0-4398 GCA_964608935.1 uncultured Actinomycetota bacterium
ACGATGTCTCCCTGTTCGGCCTGGGACATGGCGAAATCGATGCTGCGGAACGGCGCATCGAGGCTGCCCGAGTTCGGGCTGTCGCTTCCCGATTTGTCAACGAACAGCGTTCGTGCTTCACCGGTGGCGGCCAGTTCCTTGGGGCGGGCGACGCGGAACCAGAAATTGAAATCGCCGCCGGGAGTTCCATCGCCATTGCCGTCGAGGGGTGTTCTCCGCACATCCTGGATTGTGTCGACATTCCGATTCTGGAAGGTCACGCGCAATTCGTAGGCGCCTTGAGATCGCCCTCCCAGACCACTGTCGTCGATATCGGGGTTGTGATCCTCGTTGCCGGTCGCCGTGACTCCGACGACGTACTGCGCCGTCGACCCATCGGCGTTGGGCGAAACGTCGATGTCGATGAAGGAATCGTCGCTGTAATAGTCGTCGTTGCGCGCGACCAGGTCGTACCCGTCGGTTGCCGGATTGAACTTCCAGAGTTTGATTTCGCTGTCGAGCAGACTCGTCTCCTCGAGCCGTTGAGCAAAGCTCTCGATCGAGATGCTCCCCTCGTTGGCCACATCAAAGCGATACAGGTCGACATCCCGCGTTTCCGGTCGGTGCAACGCCTGACCAGGAATGATGTCGCTGGTGCTCAAGAAGTCCGGCTCGATACTGAACGGGCTCGGCAGAGTTCCATCGGGAAGCGGGAACAGATTGGGCGCGAACAATTCCGGGTTGGAACCACTCGCGACCCCCGGTACCTGGTCGAACGTATGGCCGATCCCGAGCAGCGACCCGATTCCCCGCAGTGCTTCGACGAACCAACTGGGGCGGTTGTCGGGACTGAGCCCGTAGCCGTCATACCAGTCCTCCGCCGCATCCAGGATCAACACGCCGCGCGTCGGGTCTTCGTCGTTGAGCCGGAAATCGTGCAGCGGCTCGCCCGAGCCGGTCCTTGCCGTTTCGACCAGCGCCCGCAGGTCTCCGGTCACGATCTGCAGTCCCCGATCGTCCGTCTCGACGAACTCCACGCCCAGATGTTCTCCGTACAACGCCAAGATCTCACGCGTCCGCCGCTGCTGGACGTCGGTGATCGCGTTGCTCAAAACGTTGTTGAATGGATCCTCGCCGTAGATCTCTGCGAAGTTGTAGAAGTACTGGTTGATCCCGGGAGTCGAATCCGGCGCCCCGGTGACCTGGGGATCGCGCCGATTGTCACGCGTTCCCGGCGCATCGATTCCCGGCCAGCGGGTGGTATAGTTGGTCGTCGGCTCGATCTCGCCGCTGATCACAACGCTTTCGGGGTTGGTGCTGAACTCGACCGTCAAGTCTTCAGCCGCGGCAAAGGTCCCACCAACATCGCCGGTCTGGTCGGCATCCACCTCCGACGGCGCGGCGGGCAAGGCTTGCGATGACCCCACGCGAAGTCGAAACGTGCCGGCACCCGCGGGAGCGAACTCCGAGAGATCATCCGCGAACCTCAGCACCGCTCGATTGAGCGCCGGGTCATACTCGACCTCGGTCGGGCGGGTCACCACATCGTCGCTGTTCTCCACCGTGTCGCCGGTCAACAACAGGTTGTAAAACCGGGGCTGAACCACCGGCGCTGACGAGTCGCCGGAGTTGATCGGTCCGGCAGCCGGATTGGAGAGCGGGTCCTCGTTGAAGTAAACATGAATCTCGTCCCGTTGTTGAACCCGGCTGTCGCCGCTGTCGGTGATCGGCTGCGGCACCACCGCTTCGACCTGCGGTCCGAGTTCAAGCCGGAAACGGATCTCCTCGGCCGGCCGCGACGGATCGCTGGGGTCGGCGGGCTGAAACAACTCGCCGTCGGTGTTCCGCAAACCGACGATGCCGGCATTGGTGTCGTCGTACCCAGCGATCTCGATCAGGTACTGGTCGTCGGCCAGCGTCTCGGCAAACCGCGCGACCACGATGCGGGTCCCCTCGCGGTCCTGGAAGCCGATGTGCCCGGGGGTGATCTCCTGCTCGTTCCCCTCGTCGAAGGAACCGTCACCGCCGGCGGCGAGGAACCGGAAGGCCGAGAAGGTGCTCGGGTCGAGTTCCTCTCCCCCCCCAAACCGGAACGTCAACTCGTCCGGGGCGACCGAGAGACTATTGTTGTCGTCGAGCCGGAAATTCTCCCCCGAATCCGCGGCGACCGAGATCAGTCGCGGACCCTCGGCGAGGGCGCCGATGTCGCCCGCCAAGAGTTCTCGCCGCTCCAACGTCTGGTGGTGGAGCCGTCGTGAGGTTTTCCGGTTCAACGTATCGCGTCGATTTCGTCGTGCGGTCATTGTTGACCTGGTCCCAAATGATGGAGAAGTTGGGGGGAATCAATTCGTTCACGTGCCGGTGGGCCAAAGGGTCGGCCCCTGAGTCAAGCCGGCGGGTCACAGGAAGGTACGGGGCTAATCATGACTCACCTCGTCGAGCAACAGGGAGAGGGCCTCATCTGTGTCCTCCGCCGTCGATTCCGTCGGGTCCTCGCGGACCCAGTCTACTTCGGCGGTCGATCTCGGCCTCATGATTTCCACTCCCGTCGCCATCAACGTGTCACGGGGATCTTGGTCCAGCGGCATTTCTTCCACTGGTTCGATGTTTCGATTCGGCAGATTCAACGTCGAGGCGGCGGCGTAGGCGGTGGTCGTCGCCGCGCGGGTACGCGGTTCGGCCGTTTCCCCTTCGCCCCCACCGACAAAGCCGCTGGCCGCCCGCCGTTGGATCTCGTTGATCACCTGCAAGGCGTCGAGCGATGAAACGCGGCCGTCCCCGTTAACATCATAAAAGTCCGGCGGCGACGACGTCAGCTCACTCACCGGCATGCTCGATTCTCCCGGCGGCAAGACCCGACTGAGCAAGTTGATGATGCGGAGTGCGTCGATCGGAGAGACGACACTATCGGCGTTCACATCCCAGCGGAGATCGGCGTTCGGATTCTGGAATTCGGACTGCACCAGCGTCACCGTCACCTCGATCGGCTCGCTGCTCCGCCCGGTCGAATCGACAACGCGGTAGGTGAAGTTGTCCGATTCGCCCACCTGACCGCCGCTGCTGGCGTAAATGAACGTCCCGTCGGCTTCGACCTCCACCGTCCCGTTGGCGGGCTGCGTGACAGTCCCCAAGTCGACTTCGATTGAATCGTCGTCGGGATCGAAGTCGTTGGCGAGCAACCCCTCGGCCGGATCAAGCACTCGCAGCACCGAGCCGAGCGGGACGTCATAGGCATCGGCACCTCCGATCGGTGGATCGGGAACCGACGCGACATTCAGTGTGAACGAATCCGAGACGGTAAACGTCCCGTCGGTTGCCGCTATTTCGATCTCCTCAGTACCCGACTGGAACGGCTCCAGGACAATCTCCACCTGATCATCACTGAACGTGATCGCCTGAATCAGCGGATGGTCGGCGATCTGCTCAGGCGTTGGGTTGACCAGGTTGCCCAAGCGGGCGAGGGAATACTCCAACTCGTCCCCGTCGGGATCGGAGAACACATCCGACAGCGTGCGGATGATCTCGGCGTTTTCATCGACATTGATCGGCCCCAGCGAACCGGTGACAACCGGGGAATCGGCAACATTCGCAACGTTGACGATAACCGTCGCCGAAGCCGACTCGTCCAAGGGATCCGTGGCGGTCAACGACAACGTCGCTTCGCCGAACGCGTGTGGCGGCATCTCCAGTTCCAAAGTCGATCCGTTCACGCTGGCGGTGACGACCTGCGGATCGCTCGAATCCACAGTGAATGTGAGCGCATCGCCGTCGGGATCATTGAACCAGGTGTCCAGGTTGAACTGCTCGACCCGCGGTTCGTCCTGGCTCTCGTCAAAGCTCAACTGGTCAGCTCCTGAAACGCCTCCCACGCCGACAAAGCTCGGCGGATTATTCACGCCGACTACCGCGATGAAGACCGTCCCCTCGGCGGTCTCGCCGAAGCTGTCTTCGATCGTATAGTTGAACTGGTCCTCACCGCTGAAAAACGCCGGCGGCGTGTAGACCAGGGAATCGCCGATCTGCTCGATCGTCCCGTCACGGAAACTGGTCGAGTCGCTGGAAACGAAACTGACCGTCTGCCCGTCGTCGATCTCGTCTTGGGGCCCGGGCACGTCGTTGGCAAGGATACCATCGGGACCGCTGATCGAGATCGTGAGTGGATCACCTTCCTCGGTGATGAAGGAATCGTCACCCGGTCGCGGCGCGTCGTTGACCGCATCGATCAGGATCTCGACGACACCCTCGGTCGGTGACACCTGCGCGAGTTGATCGGGGCCGGGGTCATCGACCACGGTATAAACGAACCGGTCCTTGATCGTCGTGCTGTTGAAATCGGCCGGTGGCGTGTAGACAACCGATTGACCGTCGGCGGCAATCGATAGCGACGCGCCAAGCGTTCAAGCGCCCCGATCCTGTGCC
>CAZSQF010000261.1:0-4379 GCA_964608935.1 uncultured Actinomycetota bacterium
GAAGCTGCTGCTCTTCGGCACCGTGTTCGACCGCGACCTGGCCGCCACGGACCGCGCCGATGTCGAGCTCGTCGACCTGCCTCGGCTGTACTCGGGCAGCTGACCACCAACGGCAGACTCCGGTTCGATGGGTCGGGGAGTCCCGGGTCGCGATTTCCTGCCGCACCACTCAATTCTCGCGCGCGTTCGACGGGACGTCGAGGCGGACGGACACAGGCGACGAGCGGACCATCCCCGACTCTGCGATGCTTGTCGAGGCCCCCCGGGTGAACGGGAAGCGGGTCACTCAGGACGGACCAGAGATGGCCACACCGACCACGCCCCCGATCACCCTCGAGGTCGCCTCGGACGTGGTTCACCGGGCGGCGAAGGCGTTCAACGACCACGACGCCCAGGCCTTCACGGCCGTCATGGCGCCCGACGTGGAGTTCATCCATTCGGCTCTGCCGGAACCCATGCACGGCCGAGCCGAGGTCGCGACGACCTACTCCGACCAGTTCTGGCGGGCGTTCCCGGACCTGACCATCGAGCTGGCGGACGGCCCGCTCCTGCATCCGACCGCGCCACGCGCTGCAGTCGACTGGCGGGTGCGGGGCACCCACCTCGGTCCGTTGGACCCACCCGGCCTGCTGCCGACCGGACGGGGCTTCACCACGGTCGCGCGTGAACTCGTCACCATCGAGAACGGCCTGGCTCGACGGATCCACCTGATCATGGACATGGCCGACGTCATGCGCCAGCTCGGGGTCCTTCCGGCGTCGGGAAGCCGGGGCGAGGCGGCGATGATGGCCATGCAGCGGCTCCAGCAGCTGCCACGGAGGATCCTCGGGCGCCGGGGCTGATCGAGCGCGACCGCCACGCCGGGGAGACCTCATCCCCGAGGTGGTTCCAGCTCCGGGGCGTCGGGTGACGACGCTTCCGTGAGTCGTCGGTGGACGAGGCGTTCTCCGCGGTCGAGGTATGCCGTGTCGCCGACGAGCATGAAGGAGCGGATCGCCAGGGTCCGGAGCGCTTCGATCTGGAATGCGAGGTCGTCCGGGTCGACGTCGTCGAGGAGATGCCCGGAGTCTCGAGCCTGCCGGAGGAAGGACCGGATCAGGTCGAGCCAGTCGCCGAAGTTGCGGACCAGGAGGTCGTGGACGGGGCCGGCTCGTCCATCGAAATCGCCCTGCGCAGAGGTGAAGAAGCATCCGCCGGCGAAGACGCCCCGTCGGACATGTCCGAGGTACTCGCGGCACAGGGCCCAGGTACGCGACAGCCCGTCGGGGTGGGCCAGCGCCGGATCGATGACGTCGTGGGCCAGGATGCGCGTGGCCGCGCGCACGGTGGCGAGCTGGAGCTCCTCCTTGGATCCGAAGTGCGCGAACAGGCCGCTCTTGCTCATGCCGACTGCGTCCGCAAGCGAGGCGATGGACAGGGGCTCGAGGCCCTCGAGCGACGCCAGGTCGACGGCTGCACGCAGGATCATTTCGCGTGTCCGCTGACCGTCGGCACGGGGGCGACGTCGCCGTTGTGTGGGCGCCGTTGGCCTCTCCTCTGTTGACACGAGCACCGTTGCGGTCAATACTAGCACGACCGTTCGTACTTTTAGGGCAAGGGGCGAGGATGGGTGGGCATCGGTACGACGCGATCGTGGTGGGTGCGCGCTGCGCCGGCGCTCCGACCGCCATGCTGCTCGCGCGGAGGGGCTACGACGTCCTGCTCGTGGACCGCGCTCGGTTCCCGAGCGACGTCGTCTCCACGCATCACCTCGTCCAGGATGGCGCAGCCCGGCTGGCGTCGTGGGGGCTCCTCGAGCCGCTCGTGGCCGCCGGGGTGCGTCCGATCCCGCAGTGCCGGGTCGACATCGGCTCGGTCGCGATCGTCGGGCAGGGGCCGGCGGTCGGAAGGATCGAGACGACGTTCTGTCCTCGCCGCACCGTCCTCGACGACCTGCTCGTGTCGGCCGCGGTCGAGGCGGGTGCCGAGCTGCGCGAGGCGTTCACCGTGACCGGTCTGCTGTGGGACGGCGACCGCGTCGTCGGGGTGACCGGACGCTCCCAGGGTGGCGCGGAGGCCCAGGAGCGAGCCTCCATCGTGATCGGCGCCGACGGGAAGACATCGCGTGTGGCCCGGCTGGTTGCCGCCGCGGAGTACAAGACCGCGCCCACGCTGTCGTGCGGGTACTACAGCTACTGGAGTGGTGTGGACCGCGGGGAGCTCGAGTTCTACATGCGTGAGGGGCTGTGCGCCTTCGTCTTCCCGACCAACGATGGCCTCGCGTGCGTCTACGTCGGGTGGCCCCGGAGCGAGTTCGCTCGCGTTCGCGGGGACGTCGAGGCCAACTACCTCTCCGGGATCGAGGCGATCGCGGGACTCGGCGACAGGGTGCGCGCGGGGCAGCGCCACGAGCGGTTCCGCGGTACCGGGACGTCGCCCAACTACTACCGCCACCCCTACGGGCCGGGCTGGGCGCTGGTCGGCGACGCCGGGTTCCATCGGGACCAGACGACCGGCCAGGGGATGTCCGACGCGATGCGGGATGCCGAAGCGCTCGCGAACGCGCTCGATCAGGCATGGGGCGGGGAGCGTCCGCTCGAGACGGCGTTGGCGTCCTACGTGCACGAACGCGACGAGGCGACGCGGGACATGTACGCATGGACGCTGCGGATCTCTGCGCTGCCGCCGATCACCCAACGCCTCATCGACTTCTACAGCGCCGCGCGGGACGAGCCGTACGAGGTCAGCCAGATCATCGGCGGCATCCTCGGCACCGTCTCGCCGCTGGCCGCTCACTCGAGGAGGAGCATGGAGCGGGTGACGACGCGATCCCTGGACCAGGCCGCGACGTAACGGCCACCTGCCTCGTGGGCACGGGCCTCCTGCGTCCTGCCTCGACCACGTGCCCACTACCGCCGGTCGGCAGGACGCTACCGCCGGCCTCGGGTGTCAGTCGCCAAGAACGCGACCTCAGTCGGAGCAGCCCACTGGTGCGTCGAAGCCACCGTCACCGAAGCCGAGATCTGCGTTCCCGACGGAGCTCGGGATGAGACCGGCGATCTTGTCACTCTGGGCCCTGTTCGCGCCGGTGTTCCCCACACTGGTGACACCGCACTCGTTCGCCAGCGTCAGGAGCGGGGTGATGCCATGGACATGCGCGAAGGCACCCGCAGCCGGGATCAGCGTCATGAGCGTGACGGACAACGCAAGAACGGCCAGCCGGATACGCATCTGGTTCTCCCTGTTCGTGTGCACAAGGCACTACGCACCGGAGCGCAGATCGGTTCAGCGGCCGACCGTCAGCCTTCCGTGGGCAGGAGCCACGGGGCGTGTTCGTCCGGCTGACCCCGACGCCTGCGCAGGGGGCGCCTACATCTCCTCGTGGACGGTGGGGTCGCCGCCGAACAACCGTCCATCGGACCGCCCCAGGGCAGTGATGTCCGCCACCTCCTGATCGGTGAGGTCGAAGTCGAAGACATCCAGGTTCTCCCGTTGGCGCTGGTGGTTGGCGGACTTCGGGATGGGTACCGAGCCGAGCTGGACGTGCCACCGCAGGACCACCTGGGCTGGTGTCACGCCCAGCCGGGTCGCGGCCGACCGCACGGCAGGTTCCTCCAGCAGGGCGGTGCCCTTGCCGAGCGGGCTCCAGGCCTCGGTCACGATGCCGTGTTCACGATGGAACGCGCGCAGGTCCACCTGCGGGAAGTAGGGGTGCATCTCGACCTGGTTGACGGCGGGCGGCACCCCCGTGGCGTCGGCGATCCGGTCGATGTGCTCCTCGGTGAAGTTCGAGGTACCGATCGATCGTGCCCGGCCGTCTCGATGGAGTTGCACCATCGCACGCCACGTATCGACGAACTTCCCGACGCTCGGGTTGGGCCAGTGGATGAGGTACAGGTCGATGACCTCGCTCCCGAGTCGCTGGCACGACTCCTCGAACGACTGGAGGGTGGCGTCGTAGCCGTGGTGACGTCCGGGCAGCTTCGTCGTGACGATCACGTCCGACCGGTCGACACCGGACTCGTCGACGCCACGGCCCACGGCGTCCTCGTTCTGGTAGTTCACCGCGGTGTCGATCAGCCGGTAGCCCGCACGCAGCGCGCTGGCGACTGCCTCAACGGCCTGCTGGTCTCGCATCGGGTAGGTGCCGAACCCGATGGCTGGTAGGTCAATGCCATCACCGTGGGCGCTCATGGTCCTCCACGTTGCACTCGTCGTGCCTGCTGATCCAGGTCGTGACTGCCGTGGTGAGGCTATGGCCGCAGCATCGGGTCGGCTTGGCTGCGTTCTCCCCGCCGGTGGCTAGCCGCCCAGCAGGAGCGCGATGAGTCCGACCGTCCCGAGCGCCCCGGCGACGATGCCGAACCACGCTCGGCCCTTGCCGCCCAGCTCCGGACGGC
>CAZSQF010000262.1:0-4376 GCA_964608935.1 uncultured Actinomycetota bacterium
GCGTGGAAGACGATCTCCGGGGCCTCCTGCTCGAACAGGGCATCGACGTTGCGGCGGTCGCGGATGTCGAGCAGCACCTCGGCGCAGTCGTCGATCGTCGCCGATGCGTCGAACAGATGGGTCTCGTCGTGGTCGACCAGCACCAACCTGGCGGGCTCGTAGCCGGCCAGCTGCCGGGCGATCTCGGCACCGATCGAGCCGCCGCCGCCGGTGACGACCACGCGTCGCCCGCGCACCATGGCCTCCACGGACGCCAGGTCGGTCTTGACCTGTTGACGGCCGAGCAGATCGTCGATCGACAGATCGCGGACGTCACGCAGCCGCGGCTGGCCGTTGAGATGCTCGTCGACGCTCGGCAGCACCTTCAGCGGCACCTCGAGCTCGGCCGTCGCGTCGGCCACGCGCCGCACCAGCTCCGACGTGGCCGACGGGATCGCCAGCAGAACCTGGTCGATGTCCAGGTCACGCCCGACCTCGACCAGATCGTCGATCCCTCCCACGATCGGGATGCCGCCCAGACGTCGGCCGTACTTCACGACGTCGTCGTCGAGGATCGCAACCGGACGGATCGACACGTCGTCATGGCGCGCGATCTCGCGCAACAGCGCGCCGGCAGCATTGCCGCCGCCGATCATCAGCACGCGGGCACCGTCGGGCTGGGCGTGTCGCCGGAACGCGAACAACCGGGAATGGAAGCGCAGCGCCCCGAACAGCGCGGTTGCCAGTCCGCCCCCGACGATCACCACCGACAGCGGCACGAGTCGGGGCAGCACCAGCATGGCACCGGTAAGAACCGCGGTGGCGATGGCGCCCGCGCTCAGCACCTTGCGAGCCTCGAACACGCTGGCCTGTTCCCAGACGGGCCCGTAGAGCCGGGCGAGGCCGTTCGCGGCGAGGTGCACCACGATCGCCAGCGGCAGGAACAGCCGCAGCCCATCCCACGCCCACGTGGGGACGGCGAGGTCGAAGCGGGCGAGCAGGATGGCCAGATACGCCGCGCCCACCAGCGCCACGTCGAGCAGGAGCAGCACCACGTCGGCGCGGCTGCCGACGGCCCGTCGCGCCAGCTGCTGCCACCAGCCTGGCGCGCCATCCGTGGGCGGGTGCGGGCTGAGCGTCATGCGGGGCTCCCCTCGACCAGCCGCTCGAGCCGCTCGGCCAGGCCGCTGTGGGCGACCAGCGCGATCGCCTCGCCCCGGGAGTGCACATCGAGCTTGCGGAGGATCCGCTGGATGTGGGTCCGGACCGTCTCTGGCGAGATGACCAGACGGCCAGCGATGGCCGGGGCATCGAACCCGTCGGCCAGCAGCGCCAGCACCTCGCGCTCACGGGGGGTGAGGCCGATCAACCGTTCGGACGCGTGGGCGATCTCCCGTTGACGATCGATCAGCCGCCGCAGCAGACGGCCGAGCATGTGTTGGGGGACGACCGTCTCGCCGCCGGCGAGCGCGCGAATGCCCGCCGCGATCGCACCCGCGCCGGCCTCGTCCGCGACGTAGCCGTCGGCGCCGGCTTCGACCGCACGCAACAGCGCATGATCGTCCTCGGCCTCGTCGACGACCAGCACCCGCGGACGCGGTTCGATGGTTGCCAGCGTGTCGCACAGTCGCCTGAGCCGGTGCGTGACACGGGCCGTCACGACGACCACGTCCGGGGTCAGGCGTCGCGACTGCAGGGACGCCGAGGAGAGGTCATCGGCGACAGCCACGACCTCCACCTCATGGGGGCTCGCAAACGTCTCGGCAACGGCGCCGTCGAGCACCGTGTGGGGGGCGAACCACAGGACCCTCACCGGTGCCCGCTCCGAGGCGTCCCCGGCACCACCATGGCGTCCGGCCGCTGCCGTCCGGCCGTTCGGTCCCGAACGAATTCGCTGTCCACCCGGAGGGCCAGGACGTGCAGCCACGGCGGCGTCGACCGCCCTGATCCCTTCGTTCATCGCGTCCCCTGTGAGCGACCCCCGTGCATTCGCTCGCGCTGTTCCTCGGTGCTCGCCCCCGTCGGGCTCGCCCTAGAGGGCACCCGGAGCGTTCCTCCCACCACTCCGAACCGTCAACCGAAACGCAGGAGTTGTGCGGGGTCGTGCGCCCTGCGGGGCAATCGCGATCGTGTTCGCACGAAGTCGTCACCGTCCGCTATCGCCGGCTTCCGGAGCGTGGTCGGCCGAGACCACGCCGGGCAGCTCGGCGTCGCCTCGTATGCTGTGACGACACCGGGCCGCCCCCACGCGGCAGCGGGCGAGGGGACACACAACGATGGCCGAACCGTCGAGCGGCGCCCACGGTGATGGCGCAGCCCCCGTCGCCAAGACCGACTGGCCCGTCATGCTCGGTCCGTTCGGATGCTTCGGGCAGCACTTCAGCATCCGGACCACCGACGAGGAGCTGGGTGGCCTGCTCGGCCGGCTCTACGAGCCGATGCGGACGGTCGGGTCGGGCCGCGAGACGGTGTACTCCCTGTTGCCCGTCGCCGACGGCGGTGCGCCGGGACTGGTGGCCAGGGACGACGAGGTACTTCGCTCGAGCGAGCGTCCCGACCGTCTGCTCGCGACGCTCGTGTGGGCGATCAACCGGCAGGTGATCGACGGCTCGCTCGACCAGCGACTCGTGCTCCACGCCGCCGCAGCGGATCTGGACGGGGCCGCCGTCGTGCTGCCGGCCCCGATGGAGGCCGGCAAGACGACACTGGTCACGGGCCTGTTGGATCGCGGCTTCGGCTACCTCAGCGACGAGGCGGTCGCGGTGGCCGACGACCTCACGGTCGAGGGCTACCCCAAGCCCCTCTCGATCGACCGCGGATCGTGGCAAGTGCTGGCCCACCACGACCCGGGGTTGCCCGACCCGTTGCGTACCTACCTCGCGTCTCAATGGCAGGTCGCGACCCAGGAGTTCGCTCCGGTCGTGCGGCAGAGCCGCCTCGCCCTACTCGTGTTTCCGCGGTACGAGCCCGGCGCCCCACTGCGCCTCGAACCACTCACACCTGCCTCGGCGGTCAGCGAACTGTTCCCGTGCATCTTCATCCGCCATGGCGAACGCATCCCCCGGCACCGGTTGCCGAGACTCGCGCGGATCGCCGAAGGCGTACCGGCGACGAGACTCATCTACGGCGACCTCAGCGCCGCCTGTGAGCAGATCACAGGCGTCCTGGCCGGGAGCAAGGGCGACTCGACATCTACCGCCGAGGCGCCCACGACGTCGTCGCATCTCACAGACCGCAGGTGATCGCGTGCGGCCCCTTGCTGGCAGTCGGCGGGACGCCCGGGTCGGTCATGCTCGGCAAGCGTCCTCCTGCCACGCCGGCACCGACCACGGCCGCCACGGCCATCGGCACCGCGGGGAAGTGCCAGACGTAGTCGATGCAGGCGTGGGCGAAGGCGCCGGCCAACAGGACCGCGACCAGTCCGGCGCCGCGACGGGCGGTGCCGGCGTGCAGCCACGCGAAGCCCCAGAGCACCAGCCCGACCAGCAACAGCCCGGCCGGGATGCCGGCCTCGGCGGCGACCTCCAGGGGTTCGTGGTGCGCCCACCTGGCGTCCCGGTCGGCGAGGGCGGTGGGGCTGTTCATCGCGAAGCGGCCGGGTCCCACCCCGAAGAGCGGCTCGGCCGCGACCAGATCCACGGCGTCGCTCCACAGGACGAGCCGCCGCTCGGTGAGCGCGCCGGCTCGATCTCCCTCGCCGTCCCCCCCGTAGAGGATGCCGACCACGACGGTTGCGGTGAGGGCAGCGACCGCTGCGGCTACCGCAAGCGGGAGCAGCCATCGGTGGTGCGGGCGGCGGCCGACCCCTAGCAGCACGGTCGCGAGCACGACCGCCGTCCCGGTCCCGATGCCACCGCGAACATCGGAGAACCAGGGCAGTGCGGCGAGCGCGAGCCCGAGCACGGCGAAGCCCACACGGACCACAAGGCGTTGGTCACGCAGCACCACAAGGCCTGCGGCGGCAGCGCCCGCGACGCACAGCGCCGCCGCCGCATTCTTGTAGCCGAGCGGTCCGCTGAGGTTGGACGTGACGTCGCCACCGAAGCTGGCCAGGTATCCAGCCACGACGATCGCCACGAGACCCGGCACCACGGTCGGGTGGCGGTCGCTCACGGCTCGTGCCACGAAGGCTGCGGCGCCTGTCGCCAGGACGATGGCGACCATCGGAACCGGATGACCGCCGACGACCGCCCCGGCGAGGGTGACCCAGGCGGCGAGACCGACAAACAGCGCGGCGCCGACCGCCTCGACGCGTGACACGCGCACTAGCAGCGGTTAAAGGTACCCAGGCGCGCCCACCGAGGTCCGACGCTCATTCGTTGTCGTCATCGACTTCGCCGCCGGCGCCGCGTCCGCCGCCGCGGTCACCGTTGCCGGCCCGGCCCTGGCCGCCCTCG
>CAZSQF010000263.1:0-4367 GCA_964608935.1 uncultured Actinomycetota bacterium
GGCGCCCCTCCGGAGCCGGCGATCCGTCGAGTAAGTTGCCCCTGTCGGCGACGGCCGGGGAGGACACCGATCAGCGACGGCTCGGCGCACACGGCGCAGCGCGTCACCGGCGCGCAGATCACCCTGCGCCGCATCGCCATCGTCAACCGCGGCGAACCCGCGATGCGCTGCATCCATGCCGTGCGCGAGCTCGACCACGAGCACGGCCTGGGCCTTCGGACCATCGCGCTCCACACCGAGGCGGAGCGCACGGCGATGTTCGTGCGGGAGGCCGACGAGGCGATCCGGATCGGCGCCGGCCCCGGCGAGACCGATGCGGGCAGCCCCTACCTCGACCATGCCGGGCTCGAGCGCGCGCTCGTCGAGTCGGGGGCGGACGCCGCCTGGGTCGGCTGGGGGTTCGTGGCCGAGCACGCGGCCTTCGCCGAGCTGTGCGAACGCATCGGGGTCGTGTTCGTCGGGCCCCCCGGCGAGGTCATGCGGCGTCTCGGGGACAAGATCGAGGCCAAGCTGCTCGCGGAGCAGGCGGGCGTGCCGGTCGCGCCCTGGAGCGGCGGGGCCGTCGCCAGCGTCGAGGAGGCCGAGCAGCACGCGGCCGCGATCGGTTTCCCGCTGGTCATCAAGGCGGCTGCCGGTGGCGGTGGACGCGGCATCCGGGTCGTGCACGACCCGGACGATCTCGCGACCGCGTTCGATCGGGCGCGGGACGAGGCGAGGCGCTCGTTCGGCGACCCGACCCTGTTCATGGAGCAGCTGGTCACCGGTGCGCGACACGTCGAGGTGCAGATCATCGCCGACGGTCACGGGGGGGTGTGGGCGCCCGGGGTGCGTGACTGCTCGATCCAGCGCCGCAACCAGAAGGTGCTCGAGGAGTCGCACTCGCCGGCACTCGACCCCGACCAGGAGCGCGAGCTCAAGCAGGCGGCGGCCGACCTCGCGCACGCCGCCGACTACGTCAACGCCGGCACGGTGGAGTTCCTCTACGAGCCCGCCGACCGCCGCCTCGCCTTCCTCGAGGTCAACACGCGACTCCAGGTGGAGCACCCCGTCACCGAGCTGACGACCGGGCTCGACCTCGTCAAGCTCCAGCTGCACGTCGCATCGGGCGGTCGACTCGACGGCGACGTGCCGCCGGCGGTGGGGCACGCCATCGAGGTGCGGCTCAATGCCGAGGACGCCGAGCGTGGCTTCACCCCGTCACCGGGAACCATCGAGCGCCTGTCCCTGCCGGCGGGGCCCGGTATCCGGGTCGACACCGGGGTCGCGGAGGGCGACGTCATCCCACCGGAGTACGACTCGATGATCGCCAAGATCATCGCCGTCGGGACCGACCGCTCCGAGGCGCTGGGACGGCTCGGGCGCGCGCTCGCCCAGACCACCGTGCTGGTGCGTGGCGGGACCACCAACCGGGCGTTCCTCCTCGACCTGTTGAGCCACCCGGACGTGCTCACGGGCCAGGTCGACACCGGCTGGCTCGACCGCATCACCGAAGGGGGCGGCTGGCGCTTCGAGCCACGCGGGGACGTGGCCCTGGTCGCCGCCGCCATCGAGGCGTTCGACGCCGAGGCCGAGCTCGAGCGCAACCGCTTCTTCGCCGCGGCGGCCCGCGGCCGACCCGATGCCTCCGGCGAGGTCGGTGGCACGGTCGACCTGCGATACGCCGGCGCCGCCTACCGCCTGAACGTGGGCCGCACCGGACCCCACCGCTACCTCGTGACCGTCGACGGACACCGCATCGCCGTGGAGGTCGAGCCACTGCGGGGCTTCGAGCGGCGGCTCGTGATCAACGGCACCCGGTTCCGGGTCGTCTCGATCGCGCAGGGCGCCGACCGGCTCGTCGAGGTCGACGGCGTCCCCCACCGCCTGTCCCAGGACGACGCCGGCCTGGTCCGTACCTCCGGTCCGGGCCTCGTCGTCGCAATCACCGTGGAGCAGGGCGACGTCGTCGAAGCCGGCGCGGCGGTCGCCGTCCTCGAGAGCATGAAGATGGAGACGGTGCTGTCGGCGCCGTTCACGGGCCGTGTCCGCGAGGTGCTGGTCAGCGGCAACGTCCAGCTCGACGCCGGCACCCCGGTGGTGCGGCTCGAGCCCGAGGGCGACCAGGACGACGTCGGTGACGCGACGACCGTGCAGTTCGACGCGCTGGCGCTCACCGAGACGCCCGACGACGCCGAGGCGGGTCATCGCGCCACGCTCGACGCCCTGCGACGGCTCGTCCTCGGGTTCGACATCCCCGAATCCGAGGCGCGTCGGCTCGTTGCCGACCTCGAACGACTCCCGGCGCCCCAGCCGTGGGACGACCCCGAGCTGCTCGCGGCCGAGCTCGAGATCCTGCGCGCCTTCACCGACCTGGCGTCGCTGTCGCGCAACCGACGCATCGGCGACGCCGAGGACCGCGAGGAGGCCCACGCCGCGCGCGAGTACCTGCACGCCTACCTGCGCTCCCTCGACGTCGAGGCCGAGGGTCTGCCCGCGAGCTTCCGCGACAAGCTGCACGAGGCGCTGGCCCACTACGGCGTGCACGACCTGCGTCGCACGCCCGAGCTCGAGGAGGCGCTCTACCGCATCCACGTCGCGCAGCAGCGCGCATCCGCCCAGCTCCCGGCGGTGCTCGCGCTGCTCGATCGCCGCGGCCAGGACCCGGCACCACCACTCGACGCGGCCGGAACCGAGCTTCGGGACGCCCTGGACCGGCTCATCCTCGCCACCCAGGTGCGGCACCCGGTGGTCGGTGACCTGGCGCGGCGGGTGCGCTACCGCTGCTTCGACCAGCCGCGGCTGCGCCGCGAGCGCGAGGACGTCTACGACACGGTCCGGGAACACGTCACCTACCTCGCCGAGCATCCCGATGCGGAGGACCGCGACGAGCGGATCGAGGCGCTCGTCGCGGCCCCCCAGCCGCTGCTGCCGATGCTCGAGGACCCCGTGGTCACGATCCGGGGACTCCAGCCGATGCTCGAGGTCCTGACCCGCCGCTACTACCGGACGCGCGAGGTCCACTCCGTGCGATCGGCCCCGGTCAACGGCCACCCGGCGGTGGTGGCCGAGTTCACCGATCCGCGCGGTCGGGGGCGGGTCGTCGCGGTCGCCGTCGGTGCGGACGAGCTGTCGTCGGCGCTGCGTGCCGCGGGCGAGCTCACCCGCGACCTGCCGGCGGACGCCGGCGCCGGCGCGGTGGCGGACGTGTACGTGACCTGGCCGGACGCGCAACAGGACGTCAACCGGCTGGCCGACGACCTCACGCGCCGGCTCGTGGCTGCCGACCTGCCCGACCCGCTTCGGCGGGTCACGGTGTCGGTGACCGCCGCCGGTGGCGGGGCCGGCCAGGACCCCCGGGTCGAGCACTTCACCTTCCGGCGCGCCGGCGACGGCCCGGACCAGGGCTTTTTCGAGCGTCGGCACCTGCGGCGGATCCACCCCCTCATCGCCGGGCGGCTCGACCTGTGGCGCTTCGAGCACTTCGACCTGACCCGGCTGCCCGCGGCCGACGACGTGTACCTGTTCCACTGCACCGCACGGGACGTGCCGGCGGACGAGCGGCTCATGGCCCTGGCCGAGGTCCGCGACCTCACGCCCGTGCGTGACGCCGAGGGCCGGGTAACGGGCCTGCCCGAGCTGGAGCGCGTCTTCGCGACCTGCCTCGCCGACCTGCGCCAGGCCCGCGCGACGTTCCCGCCCGACCAGCGGCCCGAATGGAACCGGGTGCTGCTCTACGTCTGGCCGCCGGTGGACGTCCCGATCGCCGAGCTCGATCCGGTGGTGCGTGCACTGGCACCGATGACCGACGGGCTCGGGCTCGAGCAGGTGATGGTCCAGGCCCGGCTCGCCGCCCCCGACGGCGAGCTCAACGAGGTCGCCGTGCGGATGTACCGGCCGCCCGGACAGGGCCTGACCCTGCGCGTCACCGACCCGCCGACCGATCCGCTCGAGCCCATCGACGAGATGACCCAGAAGGTCCTGCGCGCCCGCCGCCGCGGCACCGTCTACCCCTACGAGCTGGTGCCCCTGCTGACGAGATCACCGGACACGGCCGATCCCCGGCGTGACACCGGCAGCTTCGTCGAGCACGACCTCGGCAACGACGGCCGCCTCGCGCCGGTCGACCGGCCCTACGGCAGGAACACCGCCAGCATCGTGACGGGGATCGTGTCGACGCCGACGGCGCGCTACCCGGAGGGCATGACCCGGGTCGCGCTGTTCGGTGATCCCACCAAGGGGCTCGGGTCGCTGGCCGAGGCCGAGTGCCGGAGGGTGATGGCCGCCCTCGACCTCGCCGAGCAGCTGCACGTGCCGGTCGAATGGTTCGCGGTGTCGTCCGGGGCGCGCATCGCGATGGACAGCGGCACCGAGAACATGGACTGGATCGG
>CAZSQF010000264.1:0-4357 GCA_964608935.1 uncultured Actinomycetota bacterium
CATCCGTGCGACAGCCTCTGACCAGGGCATATGGGGCTCCGGGTCAAACGCGCGAAGTCGAACTAGGTGCGGTGACGTTCAGGAGGCCTGTCGTTGTTGGGGATTCGAAGGGTCTAGCTGTCCGCGTCTAACGAGGGTCAATCGCCCCCTGTCGGGGGTCAGGGGACCCGACCCGCCCACCGGTCGGATCACCCGCTGCCACGAAAGAGAGCCAGGGAGCTAACCCTCGTCGCTATGTCCGTGGCCGTCTGACGTGTAGTAGTTCTCCACGACGATGGTGGTCTCGTCGTCTTTGAGTACCAAGTCTGCGATGTCCATTCCTACGCCGGACTCGGACGTGTTCACCTCTTGGCGCACGCTGTATTCGCCCTTCGAGATAAGTAGGTCCCGCCCTAGCCCCCGGTTCGCCTCGTCGATGAAGATCCTCTGGAAAGCATCACCCAGTTTGTGTGAACCGTCAGTGTCCAAAAGCCACGCGAAGACATTCGAGAGTTGCTTCTCGTGTGTTCCGTGGTGCATCACGTCAAAGACGTTGAACTCTGCCTCTGACCTATCGGCCAGTATCGGGACGAGGCTCGTTACCAGCTGGTCGTGCACGCTGTGACCCTAGTTGTGCAGATCGTTCGGGCTGTCGTAGCCAGTGCTCATTGAAGACTCGTATGGCATCTTGATCCCAAGCGCGTGCCGACCTCAGTCCACTGAGATGATGCGCACATTTACCGTTGCCGACACCGAACACCTGCTGGATGTCTGGTATAGAGCATCACTTATCGTCCATCCGCTCCTGAGCGACGAGTTCTTAGCGGATGAGAAGACTGAGATCGCCCAACATTGGCTGCCTATCGCCGAAACAACCGTTTGCTGACGTATCGGAGCTCCCTTTCCCGCACCGGCTCCGCTGCGTAGCGGAGGGCCCCAGCGACGTTCTCGGTTTCCAAGTCGGGAAGGTCAGTCAGAGTCTCATCGACCGTCATCCCATCGGCGATCATGGCCACGACATTGGCCACCGGGATGCCACCCCGGATACACGGCTGCCCAGCCATCTTGTCGGCTTCAACGGTGATGCGTGGAAATGTCATGCTGATACGGAGAGCTCATACTGTTCCCGTCATCTCCCGGCCCGTCGCGTCGTAACGCTCTCGTTGCGCACGGAGGTGACGATTACCTAGATGTCGATGTCGATGTCGGAGATCCGGCCCCCTCTGGCTTGGATGCTGGCCTGCGCGTTGGTGGCGCTTGGTGGGTTGTTCGACTATCTCCACCTAGAGGTCGGATGGCTCCGGGGAGTCGTGAGCAAGTTCACCACGGCGCTTGAGGACACCGTGCCGCGCACCGTCCAGCCCGCCACTCAGCACCTTCGGATCCTGGGGGTGCTGCGGTGACGGGCCGCCAACGGGTGCTGCTGGCGGGTCTGGCGATCCTCCCGCCGTTGTTGATGAGCGTCGCCCCAGTGCTCTGGAGTGTCCCCGCTGCCGCCCTGGCCGGACTGCCTATCGTGGCGCCCGCCGCCTTTGTGGGCGCGCTGCTGATCGTGAGCTACGCGCGCAACCCCATCGGCTGGGTCCTCTACGTCCAGGCGACTGGCATCGGGTTCGAGGAGGCCGCGGTCGGCTGGGCCGCAGCCGGACTGCCCGGCGCCGTCTGGCCCGCCTGGCTCGCCTCATGGGCCTGGGCGCCCGCGCTGGTCGGCGTCTTGGTCCTCCTGCCGCTGACGTTCCCCGACGGGCAGTTGCCGTCGCGGCGCTGGCGGCCGGTCGTGTGGCTGGCGACGGCCGGCGTGGCCGGTTTCGTCGTCGGCAACGCCTTCTACCCGCAACCGGTCCCCACCGGAGAGCCGAACCCCGCAGCGTGGCCCGCCGCGGCGGGCGTCCTCGACGCGCTCCGCCCGGCAGGGGCAGTGCTGGTGGCGGTCAGCGTCGGGTTGGCGGTCACCGCCGCGGTCCGCCGCTTTCAGGCCTCCCGGGGTGTCGAACGGGCTCAGCTCAAGTGGTTCGCGGCCGGAGCCGTGCTGGCAGGCGTCGGGCTGATCTCGATGGGTTTCCTCTACGAGAGCGGCTACCCCACGGCTGCCAGGATCGTGATGGGCACGGCCAGCGCCGGGCTGCCCGTGGCGATCGCGCTGGCGATCTTCCGCTATCGCCTGTACGAGATCGACCGGATCATCTCAAGGACGGTCACCTACGGGGTGGTGGCCGGGTTGCTGGCAGCCGTTTTCGCCGGTATCGCCATCGGTCTGCCCCGGCTCCTGTCTCTGCCCGGAGAGTCCCCGCTGCTGGTGGCAGTCTCCACGCTGACCGTGGCCGCCCTGTTCAACCCGCTGCGCCGCCGCGTCCAGGCCGTGGTGGACCGCCGCTTCAACCGGGCCCGCTATGACGCGCTGCTCACCGTGGAGGCGTTCACCTCCCGGTTGCGTGACGAGGTCGACATCGACGAGCTGTCCCGGGAGCTGGTGGGTGTGGCCACCACAGCACTCCAGCCGACGAGCGTGTCGGTGTGGCTGCGCCAGGAGCCATCGAAATGACCAGGCCGCGGACGGGGCAGCCGATCACCGGGCCTGTAATGGCCGGACTCGTCGCCGGGCTCGCCGTCGCCTGCTTCATCACGATCGTGGTGCTCGGCCCGCAGGTGGGATGGGTGGTGGAGACCGGCGGTGGCCCGGGGGACGTGTTCGACGTAAAAGCGGAGCTGCCGTGGATGACCGTGCTGCTGGCCGGGACGCTCGTGGGCACCCTCCTCGCCGCGCGGCGGCCCCGCCACCCGATCCCCTGGCTGCTGGCTGCAGCGGGAATCGGATTCCTCGCCTATCCCGCGGTCCTCGTCGCGGTCGAGGCCGCGACGGCCGACCGGCTGGTGCCGGGCTGGGCTCCCTACGTCGCCTGGGTCGGGAACTGGGTCTGGCTGGTCGGGATGGCTGGTGTTTTCTACCTTCTGCTGCTCTTCCCCAACGGCCGCGCACTGAGCCACCGCTGGCGTGTTGTGGCACGCGCCTTGGCCGGCTACCTCGCAGTCACGTTCGCCTTCGTTGTGGCCTGGCCGGAGCTCGACTCCGCGCCCGCGCTCGACAACCCCTTCGGCGTGGAGGCGCTCCGTGCGGCGACGCCGCTGTTCGAGCGCTACCTGCTCGGCGGCTTCATCGTTCTCCCCGCACTGTGTGTCTCCTGTCTCGTGCTCCGGTTCGTGCGGAGCCGAGGCGCTGAGCGCCAGCAGATGAAGTGGATGGCCTACGGCGCGACCGTATTCGGTGTCACCACCGTCGTCGCCCTGCCGCTCGGGGCGCCCCGGTGGGTCCTTGCCGTCGCTCAGGCGTTCCTCGTCGCACCCGTCGTCGTGGCGGTGACCCGCTATCGCCTGTACGAGATCGACCGGATCATCTCAAGGACGGTCACCTACGGGGTGGTGGCCGGGTTGCTGGCAGCCGTTTTCGCCGGTATCGCCATCGGTCTGCCCCGGCTCCTGTCTCTGCCCGGAGAGTCCCCGCTGCTGGTGGCAGTCTCCACGCTGACCGTGGCCGCCCTGTTCAACCCGCTGCGCCGCCGCGTCCAGGCCGTGGTGGACCGCCGCTTCAACCGGGCCCGCTATGACGCGCTGCTCACCGTGGAGGCGTTCACCTCCCGGTTGCGTGACGAGGTCGACATCGACGAGCTGTCCCGGGAGCTGGTGGGTGTGGCCACCACAGCACTCCAGCCGACGAGCGTGTCGGTGTGGCTGCGCCAGGAGCCATCGAAATGACCAGGCCGCGGACGGGGCAGCCGATCACCGGGCCTGTAATGGCCGGACTCGTCGCCGGGCTCGCCGTCGCCTGCTTTAAGTGAGGTCCAGTCCTCGATTCGATATGAAAGGAGAAGTCGTGAGCACTACCGGCCCCAACCGACGACCCGGTCTGTCGCCCTGCTACGTGGGGTCAACCTGGGGAGACGAAAGGTGCCAATCGCCGACCTGCGGGGTCTCCTCAGCGATCTTGGGCTAGTCGAGGTGGCTACCTTCCTGCAGAGCGCAATGCCGTCTTCCCTTTCCGACCGGGCCGACCGGATGGCCCTCTCCGACGAGATCGAAAGGGCACTCGCCGATCAAGTCGGTTGACTGCTCGGCGAAGAATCCCTGGGGTGCTTCGTAGTCGATTCGATCCATCATGCGGGTCCCGTCGGCCTCAGTGTCGAAGACATGGACGTGTCGCCAGAGATAACCCACGCCGATCAACCAATCCCGAGCGGTTTCGCCCATATTCGAGACCGAGCGAGATCGGCATCATGTCCAGGGTGGGTGCTGCCGGAACCCCGACTTCCACGCCCGCTATGCCGGCCACGCCGCAAGAGTCGCTCTCGACGGAACCGTTCTAGACGGGCAACTTCCCAGGCGA
>CAZSQF010000265.1:0-4335 GCA_964608935.1 uncultured Actinomycetota bacterium
GGGTGTGGAACGACTCGATGGTCTTGAGCCCCCACGCCTGGCCCTTGGCCCGCTCGGCCTCGGACCAGCTGATCAGCGGCGCGTCGGGTGCCAGCAGCAGGCGTGCCCCGGCGTTGCACAACTCGATCCGGTTGCCGGCGGGCTCGTATCCGTACAGGAAGAAGGTCTGCTGGATCGCGTGCTTGTGCGGTCCCGTCTCGATGAACACGTCGTTCTCGAGGTAGATGTCCGCTGCCCGGAGGATTTCTTCGCGCGTGTCGACCGCGATGGCGATGTGGTGGAGACGGTTCGTGCTGCCCGTGTGGTCACGCGTGTACACGACGTCGTAGGACTTGTTGGTGGTCCGGAACCAGATCGCCGCGACCGAGCCGTCGTCCAGCTGGATCTGCTCGCTGGGTCGGAAGCCCAGGCACTCCTGGACGAAATCCCGGTTCGCCTCGACGTCGCGCGCCAGGTAGTTGACGTGGTCGAGGCGGCGGACGTTGACCCCGCGCGCCGGGAAGCGCTGAGCCTGGTTCTTCAGCGCCGGCGCCTGGTCCGGCGGGGCCTCATACCACTCGATTTCGTAGAAGAGGGTCAGCTCGTGCCCGTCGGGATCGGTGAAGAGGTAGCTCGGTCCCCGCCCGAGGTCGCCGTCGATCCAGCCCTTGCCCATTCCGGCGGCCTCGATCGCCTTCACACGTCGATCCAGGGCGTCGGGGCTCGCCGCGCGCAGGCCGACACGGCCGACGCCGGTGGTCTCGCGCGGCGTGAGCTTGACGGTGTGGTGGTGGTAGTCGTCCCAGGCGCGCAGGTAGACCGACCCCGAGTCGCGACCGCTCTCGCTCATGCCCAGGACGTCGACGAAGTACCAGCGCGTCTCCTCGAGCGTCGGCGTGAACAGCTCCACCGACGCCACGTGGGCGATGTCGAAGGACGCGGGGTCCATGCTCTGCTCCTCGGGGTCGATGAGCCGGACGCGGTCAGCGCGGGCGGTACTTCTCGCGGACCTCGGCGACGTAGGGGGCTGGGCTCACGGTGGCGCGGATCGCGATCTGGCGGTGGGGCTTCTCCACGGTCGTCTTCTGCGTGCCGCCGTCCGGCTCGCCCCAGATGACCTCGACCTCGTCGCCGATCTCGACACCGGGATCCACCGTGGACAGCGACAGCATGGTCCGTTCGTTGTAGCTGTAGCCGGTGAACATCGAGAACCCGACCGGCTCGTCGTTCTTCACGATCAGGTCGTAGTTCGCGGAGGCGTAGTTGGTCTGTGGCAGGTCGATGCACTTGTAGGGGACCTCGTCGGAGAACAGCGACGCGAACACCTTGACCACGTCCTCTCCGTTCCAGGCGAGCGTCACCCGTTGCCGGTGCTGCCCGGGCTCGATGCGCTCGAGGGCCTCGCGGCCGACGAAGTCGTGGTCGAACTTGACCAGGGGCGCGTAGCCGAGGTCGTGGGGCGTGACGTAGTAGTCCTCGATGTCGTCGGACACGAAGCTGCCGCCGATCGAGCCCCCACGGCCCTCGTAGCTGAACTCGGACAGCCACTCCCGGTACGCCTTCATCTGCTCGCCCGTGTACACGGCCGGTAGTGGCGAGGGGATCCAGCCCGACTCGAGCGCGTTCGTTGAGTAGGCCCGGTTGCCGACCGGGACGATCCCGAACTCCTCGCCGGCGTCGAGGATCCGGGCGCGGACCTCCTCGCCCTGCTCGTAGGGCCCCCAGATCTCGAGCCCCGGCTGCCCGGCCATGCCGTGGCGCAGCGCCGGGATGCGACGTCCACCGACCATGATGTGGTCGATGTTGAAGAACTTGATGTTCGGCAGCGGTCCGCCGTGCAGCTTTTCGAGCAGCTGCTCGGCTTTGGGGCCCTGGATCTGGTAGCGGTACAGCCGCCGGCTCACGGGCTTGCCCATCGGGCGTGACGGCGAACGGTCGTCCCGGATTAGATCCACGTTCCAGTCGCCGGTCTCCGCGTGGAACTGCACCCAGTTGACCGTCGGTACCCGGCCGACGAACTCGTACTCCTCCTCCTCGTGGTGGAAGAGGATGCCGTCGCCGATCACATAGCCGTCGTAGCTGCACGGGACATACTGCTTGGCCTTGTTGACCGTGAAGTTGCGGAAGGTGTTGACGCCGAGGCGGTTGAGCAGCCCCTCGGCGTCGCTGCCCTTGACGGTCAGCGACGCCATGTGGTGGGACTGGTCGTAGAGCACGCAGTCCTGCTGCCAGGCGCGCTGCTCATCCCGCCAGTTCGTGAACTCGGGTGGCACTACGGGGTAGATGTAGGCCCCGACCTGCGAGTTGCGCAGCATCGTGACCGGGTTGCCCTCGTCCTGCAGCAGCTGTTCCAGCGATCGCTGGCTCATGTTCGCTCCCTCCCTGGGGCGGTGTCAGAAGACGACGGTGGTGTTGCCGTGGCGGACCACGCGGTCCTCGCAGTGCCACTTCACGGCACGGGCGAGGACGTCGCGTTCGGTGCCGGCGCCGACGCGCTTGAGCGCCTCGACGTCGTCGCGGTGGTTCACGCGCGAGACGGCCTGCTCGATGATCGGTCCCGCGTCGAGCTCCTCGGTCACGTAGTGAGCGGTGGCGCCGATCAGCTCGACGAGCCGGCGCTCGGCGTCCGGCTTCGCGTCCCTTGCGACGGGCACGTGGTGGAAGGGGATGCCGAACGCCTCCACGTCCTCACGGGTGTCGGTGTGGTTCGACACGACCGCTTCGATCATGGCGTCGAACTCGCCCCGTCGTATTCGCCACAACAGGTCGAGGAGGCAGTGGTCCACGTCGAACCCGCCACGGAGCTCGTCGAGGTCGTGTCCCTCGGCCGTGAGCTCCATGCGCAGGAAGAACGCGCCGCCGATGGGGTCGGAGGAGTGCTGGTCGGGGCACGACACCAGCAGGCGGTACACGTTCACGTGCCGGCCTCCAACAGCTCCCGGCGCCAGGCCTCGGTCCGTTCGACCTCGTTGAACGTGAAGATGTGGCAGCCCACGACGCCGTCCTCGTCGCCGAGCAGCTCGTCGAGCTCCGCCATCAGCCGGTCGGGGCGGTAGCCGCTCGCCAGCTTCGCCGCGACCCGGCTCTGCTTCCGGAGGAACCGGATGGAGTCGCCCAGCCCCACCCGCATGGAGATCCGCATCAGCCGCTTGCTGTCGACCACCCCCGGGATGCCGATGCGGATCGGTAAATCGATCCCCCGCTCCCGCAGGCCGCCGATCCACGATCGGATCGTGTCGGCCTCGTAGCAGATCTGGGAGGTGAGGTAGGTGGCGTGGGCCAGCTTGCGCTTGAGCGCCTGGTGGACCGACTCGTCGGAGATCTTGGGGTGGGGTTCGGGGTAGCCGGCGACCCCGATCTCGCGGAAGCGGTGCCCGAGGTCGTCGAAGACCTCCAGCAGCTCGACTGCGCCCTCGTAGGGGCCGTGGGGCTCGGCCGTGTCGCCCGCGATGACGAAGACCTCGTCGACCGCCAGCCGGTCGAGTTGTTCGAGGGCCCGTTCCACGTGGTCGCGCCCGGTGAAGGTCCGCGCCGACAGGTGCGGCACGACGCGGTGGCCGCGCTCGCGCACGCGGGCGGCCAGCTCCAGCGTCGGGTCCGGCCCCCTCGTCGGCGACACGGTGATGGTCACCACCGCGTCCGAAGGCAGATGGGGCAGCTGGTCGTCCACCCCCTTCATGGGGACGATCTCGTACCGCGGCGGCTGGAGCCACGCATCGAGGCTCAGGGTCGACATGGGGTCTCCGGAAGGGAGCTGCGCGCGGCGCTTAGCGGTACTGCTCGCGCGCCACCTTCGAGTACGGGGCGGGGCTGACCCGCGCCCGGATCTCGACCTGCCGGTGCGGCTTCTCGACCGTGGTCTTCTGGGTGCCACCGTCCGGCTCGCCCCAGACGACGCGAACCTCCTCGCCGATCTCGACGTCGGGATCGACGGTGGCCAGCGAGAGCATCGTGCGCTCGTTGTAGCTGTAGCCGGTGAACATGGAGAACCCGACCAGCTGCCCGTCGCGGGTCACCATGTCGTAGTTGGCCGAGCCGTAGTTGGACAGGGGCAGGTCGAGGTACTTGTAGGGCGTCTCATCGGAGAACAGCGAGGCGAACACCTCGGTCACGTCCTCGCCGTTCCAGGCCAGGGTCACCTTGCGACGCTGCGGCTGGTCGTGGACCGCCTCGAGGGCCTCACGACCGATGAAGTCGTGGTCGAAGCGCACGAACCGCCCGTAGCCGAGCTCGTGGGGCGTCAGGTAGTAGTCGCGGATGTCGTCGGACACGAAGCTGCCGGCGATCGAGCCGCCGCGCCCTTCGTAGCTCCCGGCCGACAGCCACTCGCGGTAGGGCCGCATGTCATCGTCGGTG
>CAZSQF010000266.1:0-4326 GCA_964608935.1 uncultured Actinomycetota bacterium
GGGTGCCCGTCTCGCTGGTCTCGACCCGAGGGTCGGGCACGAGGTGGACGTTGGCGCGCAGCACACGGCTGCCCTGGTCGTCGAGGATCAGCGCCCCGTCCATCTTGGACAGCTCGGCGACCCGTTGCGCCGTCGCCCCGATCTCGATCACGAAGCCGCCGGAGACGATCGACTTGACCTCGGGTGTCCAGCCGATGACCATCAACGAGCCACGGCCGGCCCGGATGATGCGCTCGACGCCCTCACGCAGGACCGTGCCGGGGGCGAGCAGCGCGAGCGCGGCCCGCAGCTCCTCGTCACGCGGCTCAGACACGGTGCGCTCCTGCGGCGGCCCGGCCCACGTACACGGACCGAGCACGGACCTCGCGCAGCCTAACGGACCACCTCCCCCCGACCGCGGACCCTGGCCACGTCGGAGGCATCAGGTCGGGGCGTGGCGGGCGAGCCACGCCGCCAACCCACCCGGATCGGCGTCGAGGTCGACAGCGTCGATCGTCCGGGCGACGTCGCGCACCTCGTCGAGGAACTCGCGATGCCCGCCCCGGGCCGGGTCCTCCTGGGTGTCGATGGCGTGGACGAGCACGAGCTGTGCCGCCCTGCCGTCGGGCTTGCGGCGCAGCACACGTCCGAGCCGTTGGACCAGCTGGCGCCGGGTCCGGAACGCCGCGAGCACCAGGGCGAGGTCGGCATCGGGGACGTCGACACCCTCGTCGAGGACGCGGGGGGCGACCACGACCTCGAGTCGCCCGCGCCGGAACTGGGCCAGTCGGATACGGCGTCGGTCGCCGGCGAGCCCGCCGTGCACCGTCTCGGCCGCCAGGCCGGCGCCGGCCAGGACCCTTGCGACGGCCTCGGCCTGGTCGACGGTGTCGGTGAACACCAGGGTGCGCCGTCCACGAAGCCCGGGGGCGGCCTGCTCGCATGCCGTGAGCTTGGCTCGTGCCGTGGCCGCGATCTCGCGCCGCTCGCGCACGCGGGTGAGGTACTCGCGGCACGCCCGCACCTGTGGGCCGTCACGACCGGTGCGATCGGCCTCTGACACCACGGCGGCGACGGCGGGGAACAGCCGCCCCGGGTCCCTCGGCATGGACAGGGCACCGACCAGCTCCCGGTGCAGCTGCCGGGCGCGGGCATCGGCACGGTCGTAGGCGTCGCGCTCGGGGCCGGACAGCCGGACGCCCGCCAGCGCGATCGCGAACGGCGCGACGGTGCCGTCCGCGACGGCGCGGTCGTAGCGGTAGCGGTACACGACCGGACCGAAATAGGGCTCGAGCACCGCCTCGAGGCCGTCGTCCGTGCGCTCGTAGGTGGCCGTGAGGGCCAACCGGAGCCCGAACGCCGGCTGGAGCGCCCGGGCCCAGGTCGGGGCGCCATAGCGGTGGGCCTCGTCGGCGACGAGCAGCCCGGCACGGTCGGGCGGTGGCTCGAGCGGGAGCGTCGCAGCCGAGTGCGGTGTCGCCACGACGACGTCGTGGGAGTGCAGGTCGTGATCGTGGCCACCGCCGAGCCGACCCACCCGCGGGCCCGGCAGCAGCCGCCGCAGCTCGCGCACCCACTGGTCCTGGAGCTCGAGGGTCGGCACGAGGACCAGTGCGCGGCCGTCACGGTCGATCACGGTGCGGATGGCGGCCATCGCCAGCCGGGTCTTGCCGGTTCCGGTGACGGCTTCGACGACCCCGCGGCAGGTCACCGACCAGGCCGCCAGCGCCTCGGCCTGCCAGCTGCGCAGGTCGAGGACGTCGAGCCGGCGGCGGGTGGCGGGCTCGCCGGACGCCTCGTCGGTCCCAGCACTCCGGTCGGGTTGGGCGGCCACGTCCCACCGCGTGCGCAGGGGCTGCCCGTCGGACACGAATCGGGCATCTGCCTCGAGCGTGCGCTCGATCACCGACCGCGGGACACGGCCACCACGGGCACGCACGGCCGCGACGACGTCCCGTACCGTGCTGGGGCCGTGTTCGGACAGGGCCGCGGCGATCTGGTCGGCGACGTTCACAGCGGCTGAAAGCTCCTTGGCTCCGGCCTCCGGCCTCAGGCCGGCAGGGCGAGCACGCCGTCGGCGTACTCGGCGAGGCCGTCCGCCACGAGCCCGTCGGCGACCCGCTGGGCGCGGCCGGGGTCGTCCGGCCAGCCGGCCACGTCGGGGAGTCGCGCGACCTCCACCGGCCCGGTGCGCAGCGCCTGGACGAGGCGTCCCCGACCCTGGCGATCCGACCCGTCGAATCGGCTCTGGCGCCCCGACGTGCCGGCACTGCGCACGGCCGGGTCGGGCTCGGGCCAGCCGGCACGCGCCCACGCGCACTCACCCGCGATGGGACACACCCCGCAACGCGGCTGGCGCTTGACGCACACGGTCGCGCCGAGGTCGAGCACGGCCTGGTTCCAGCGCCATCCGTGGCCGAGCGGGACCTGACGGTCGGCGAGCTCCTGAGCCTCCGGGGCCGTCAGACGGTGCCCGGCGACCGCCCGGGCGAGGAAGCGGGCAGCGTTGGTGTCGACCACGCCGTGGTCGCGCCCGAACGCGAACGCGAGCACGGCCCGGGCCGTGTACGGACCGACGCCGGGCAGCGCGAGCAGCGCGTCGAGCTCGTCGGGCAGGTCACCCCCGTGGCGATCGACGAGGGCCACGGCGGCACGATGCAGATACAGCGCACGCCGGTTGTAGCCGAGCCCCTCCCACGCGTCCACGACCGCGGCGACCGGTGCCGCAGCACACACGGCCGGGGTCGGAAACCGCGCGAGGAAGGCGTGATAGCGCGGGACGACCCGCTCGACCTGGGTCTGCTGGAGCATCAGCTCGGACACCAGCACGGCCCACGGATCCCGCGTTTCGCGCCACGGCAGGTCGCGGCGCGCCTCGTCGCCCCAGTCGAGCAGCCGCTCGGCCCGCCGTCGCTGCCGGGGCGGGCCGGAGGCCAGAGTGACAGACACCACGAGCCACTCGTCGACGGCAAGGAGGCGGCAGCCTACCGGCGTGCAGCCGCCGTCCGGCCCGTCACGCCGGGACGACGTAGACGAGCTTGGCGGCCTCGGGAGCGAGCTCGACGCGGTGCTCGGACAGCTCGAGCACGACCGCTTCGGGCGTGTGCACGACGTTGACGACCTCGCCGGCGCGCATGCCGTGCTCGTGCAGGACGTGGATGACCTCGGCATCGCTCTGGAGCGACTCCGAGATGCTGTGCATCCGGACCGGCCCGTCGTCGGTCTGGGCCAGCGGGACGACCTCGACGGCCGGGTCACTGGCCCCTGGGATCGGGTTGCCGTAGGGGCTGGTGGTCGGGTTGCCGAGGAAGTCGACGAGCTTGCGCTCGACACGATCCGAAATGACGTGCTCCCACCGGCACGCCTCCTCGTGGACGTATTCGTGCTCGAGCCCGATCACGTCGACGAGCAGCCGTTCGGCGAGGCGATGCTTGCGCATCACGTGTTCTGCGCGCTCCCGGCCGTCGTCGGTGAGCTGGACGGTGCGGTCCTCGGCCAACCGGAGCAGCCCCTGGTCCTCGAGCCGGGCGACACCTTCCGAGATCGAGGGGGCCGACAGACCGAGCCGTTCCGACAGCCGCGCCCGCAGAGCCGGGATGCCCTCCTCCTCGAGCTCGAGGACGGTGCGCAGGTACATCTCGGTCGAATCGATCAGATCGTGTGCCACCACGGCCTCCTGGGCCCGGGCGGATGGTACCCCGACCCCGGACCCGTCACCGGACGCCGTCGGACGCTGGACCCGACTCTCGGTCGGACGTCAGTCGTCGTCGCCGTTGCCGTTGGCCGACGAGCGACCCTCGCCGTCGCCGCCGCGCCGCTCGCCGCCGGCCATCTCGACCGGCGGGACGTCGGGGGCCTCCGGCGAGTCGACCGCGCGGAACTCGACCGCGTCGGCGTCCTCGTCGACGTCGGCGACGATCAGCTGGCCGGACGCGAAGTCGCCGAACAGGATCCGTTCGGACAGCTTGTCCTCGACCTCGCGCTGGATGGTCCGCCGCAGGGGCCGCGCACCGAGCTGGGGGTCGTAGCCCTTCTCGGCGAGCCAGGTCTTGAGCGCATCGGTGAGCTCGAGGTCGAGGTTCTTGGTCCGCAGCTGGCCCTTCACGCGCGTGATCATCAGGTCGACGATCCGCTTGATCTCCTCGTGCGTGAGCGGGTGGAAGACGATCGTGTCGTCGATGCGGTTGAGGAACTCCGGCCGGAAGTGCTTCTTGAGCTCCTCGTCGACCTGCTTCTTCATCTTGTCGTAGACCGAGTCGTCGTCCTCCTGGACGAAGCCGACCGACGGCGCGGTGAGGTTCTTGGTCCCGAGGTTCGACGTCATGATCAGGATCGTGTTCTTGAAGT